>NZ_JAMYLR010000018.1:0-105277 GCF_040318155.1 Mesorhizobium sp. M1307
GGTGTTCGTGAAGACTGAAACCGGCGTCAGGCATGGCTGCAACAATGCGAGGGCAGCCCTTGAGCAGCTCAAGACGTGGACCCGGAGAGGACCTCGCTGGCACAAGGCGGTGACCCTCTGCCTGTCAGATCTGGAGGGCGATCCGATTGACCCTCAGGTGGTACGAAAGGCCTTTGAGGCTGCCGCTAAGGAAGCCAAGATGTATCTCTCCCCGTAGGAGGAGGAGAAATTTCTCCCAAAGATTCAGTCCTTTATTCAGTACGATTCGAACATTGATTTTTCCGTGGAGTGACCAATAAAATTGCCACTTGGGTTCTCGCTGAGGTGGGAGGATGATCTGGCCGCGAGGGACTTGTAGGATTAGCTCGTGAACAAGGTGTTTGGCCGTCACCTTGTCGGGTCGACACTGCGTGCAAACGTTCATACGAGGCTCCGTAAAAGACACTATCGCAGCGGTGCGCCGAGACGGGCCATATCTGAAGGAAACTGACTGCGAGCTGGTGGAGCTTATTGTCAATGTTGCCCCAGCCTTTGGCCTATTTGTTGGGTTCGATCTTCGCGAATAACACATGGCAACCCATTGGTTCTCCCCTCCGGTCCCTGTGAGAACTGAGCGCGCCGGTATGACCCGGAACGTGAACAACGTCGAGGCAGCCGGCCAGGAGATGATGAAGTGGACCAAGCGTGGCCCCAAATGGAACCGAGCGGTGCGCGTCTGCATCGCCGTGATCGCCAACGAAGATGGAACCTGAGGAGGCACGGAAGGCGTTCCTGGCTGCTGCCGAGGTAGCTAAGATGCTCGCTGCTCCCGGGGTGCGGTGATCCTCGCGCAATGTCGCATAACGTCAATTGCTTTTCGAATTGAATTATTTCAACCTCGCATTGCAGGAACGGGCGATGCTTGGGTCGAGATCGCGAAACATTGAGGGGGCAATTTTTGAACCGCATTTTGATTACACTCGGCGCGGCAGTCTGCGTCATATCTTCGGCGGCTTCAGCCGGACAGGGAGAGCAGCAAAACATTAACTTCCTGGCTCGGATGCCCGACGCCAAGTTGAACTTGGCCGCTACGATGGCAGGTAACGTCATCGGTGTTAGGCAAAGATGCCGGGCGCTGAGGCCAACCGAAGATGGGAAGGCCATTATAGCCGTTACAGTCCTTTTGTACGACGGTCTGGATAAACACCTGACACCCAATCGACCTAAGTTCAAGAGGGCCATCCGCGCCTATGAGGCCGCTTTGAACAAAGCGGTGCGGCGTAGGGATGATTGCCAGACTGAGAAGGCCAAGTACCCGAGACTCTACCGGTAGATAGCTGTCAGGGGGCATTGGTTACGGTCTGGACTAATAAACAGGCGGATCTCCTGTGTCCCTGTGCCCCCTCGGCTACACCCTGAGGAGAACTTCAGGGGAGCCAGAATCGGGGATGTAATGTAGATTGCCCTCAATAGAGTTTCGCGGGGGACCATGGCGCAATCAAGCGGGTATTTCGGATGCACTGATAAAGACGGAAAGGGCCAAGGGATATGGCATTTCGATGGAACAGTCGCGACACTAGTCGGCGTCTCAAAACCGCTCAATAACGAGTCCGCGCACGTCGCGCTTCCTTCGGGGGAAGACCTCTTCGACGCTGTCGGAGCAAAATTGGCGCGGCTTATTCCACAGTCGGCGCCCTTCTCCTTTGAACGTACGCACCTCAGACCGGGTGAGTACTATCCCCGCATGGCCAGAGTGGTTGACCAGCACGTTGGGGTCCCAAATCCGGTTTATCATTGTCCGGGGTCGAAGACGGTAGAGTCCCAGCTTGCGATCATGCGCGGGCAGCTAGTTTCGCTCACGCACAAGCTAACTGAGATTTGCCAAACGGTTCACCCCTCGCCATCGAACTTCAAAGTTTACGGGCACGAGGTAAGAAACCTTCTCATTCTTGCCTGCACAGAGGTGGAGATGCACTGGCGCGGTGTGCTTGAGGCAAATGGACTGTCGGGCAAATTCACCACGCTAAATTATGTCGCCCTTCAAAGTGCAATGCGGCTGGGTGAGTTTGGAATTTTGCTTCCATACTACCCATGGATGAAGGAGGTGAGACCCTTTGAGGGTTGGGACAGCGCGCGCCCGACGGAGTCACTACCTTGGTATCGGGCATACAACGCAGTGAAGCATGATCGCGAAGGAAGTTTTGAAGAGGGGACCCTGTCTCACGCTATCGATGCTGTCGTTGCCTGCGCCGTCATGCTGATCGCCCAATTTGGAAAGATGGAAGCATTTCGTTGGCGTTCAGAGTTTGGCTACTTCTTTCAAGTGGCATCTAAGCCGAACTGGAAGATCTCGGAATCGTACATCCACCCTTATGACGGTCATTCGTCGGGGCTGACGCCAGTGCTGTATCCGTTCTAAGAAAAGGAATTGGCGGTTCTCCCGGGGCTTCGGCTTTTGCCGAGAGACAAAGTGAATGGCCGAAATCGGATTTACAACCGAGCCTATGCAAGCGGTAGCAAAATAGGGGGCGAGAAAGTGGTGATTACACCACCTATTTCAATACTGAAATCATTGTGGTCTCGCCGATCAGATGGACAGTGGGGCGTCACTGATCTTAGAGGTCTCGAATTGACGCCTAAGCCGGGTTTCGATTCTGACTATTTCACATTTGGGGGCGACATTGAACTTCTGACCTCCACCCCGAGCCGGAACATACATGAAGCTCTGGCTTCTTTAGGTCCGGCAGACTTTCTCATGAAGCAGAGTATCGTTCCTGTCGTTGCCTGGAGGGAGGGCGACGATTTTATTCGGTGTATCGGGACCGGTTCCGTTATTAGTTGCTCTGGCTACGTCATGACCGCAGCCCACATTCTCATGGATCCTTTCGACAGCGGCTACGGTGCGACGCGCCAGGCGAACCAGATGGTCTTCGCAGAGACGCTAAATTTCGGTGTCATCGTCCCCTATAGCCCTGCCTACGGGACGCGCGGATTTAGGTACTTTTCCTTTCAGAAATACTGGCTATGGGGCCACTGGAAGGAAAGTCCCCTCGTCTATGAGAAGGATAGGTTTGAGTACTCGACAGACATTGCGATCTGCAAAATCGCAGAGATGCCCCACGGCGCTGCGCATCAACCCCTGAGTTTGTCGTTGAACCCATTCATACCGGGCGAAGCAGCGTACTCGCTGGGCTATGCGGAAATGAACGACATTCCCTTGGACTACGGTAAGGGCGGAATGGTCATCAAAGAGTTCGAAATGGACCTATTCGTCTCTGTAGGTGAAGTGATGCGAGTATTTCCGGAGAACCATTTGCAGAAAGACGTATCCACCCCGGGACCCTGCTTCGATTTCAACGCAAAAATTCCTGGCAAAATGAGCGGAGCGCCTATTTTTGGCGCCCAAGGAGCGGTCATTCGTGGTGCCGTCAGTCGGAGCTTTTCAGGCGAGCGGCATGCGTTTGGCGCGATGCTAGGGCCCGCGATGCATTTACCCCTCGATGAACCGCAAATCACCGGCCGGACACTCCGGACCCTAATGGACACAGGAAACGAGGGCATGGCTCAAGTGCAGGGGGCGGGTCTGTAGCCTGTGGTTCAGAGCCTGCCGCGTCTGTTGCTGCCTTGTTCCTGCAGCAACGGCACTTCGGCCCCTGCATGGATGGTTTGTGCGGAAAGGTGATCTGCGTGACGGCTTCTCGCGATTCGGCATGAACCTTCGGATAATTTTTCAGGGCTTCCTGTTCGATGGCGCCAAGCGGGACGAGATGTTCCCGTTTGCCCAAAATTGCCCGAAGCTCCTCGGGGATTTTGCGCCTGTAGCGCCAACCTGCCTTGCCACGTTTCACGTCAATCTTCATGCTCAAGGTACCCCGCAGCGTATCTCGCGGTGTATCTCTGGGGAAGCGGAAACCGTTGCAATCCTTGGGTTTCAAGACTTTTCTGGATTAAGTGGCTCCCCGGGCCGGATTCGAACCAGCGACCAACCGGTTAACAGCCGGTTGCTCTACCACTGAGCTACCGGGGAACAGAGGCTCTCATGTGAGTGGGGCAGCCTATAGCAAACCCGTTTCGGCTTTGCAAAGAAGCATTTCGCATTTTTTCGGTGCTTTTTGGCGCAGGGCTTGCTGGCAATGGCCGGCGAGCGCCCTCATATGAGCTGTCTCTCGCCTGTCACGGAACAGAAAAGGCCGTTGCGGCTTTCTCCGGCTGATGGTGCTACTGATGCAAACGGATCGACATTTCACATGACGGCAATGAGCGACGAACAGCCACCGGCCCGGAAAATCTCGGTCTTCGGCCGCCAGTTCACCATGCCGCGCTCGCGCGGCCTCAGGATTGCGATCGGCGTTGTGCTGATCATCGGCGGCATTCTCGGCTTCCTGCCGATCCTGGGTTTCTGGATGGTACCGATCGGACTGCTGGTGCTCTCCTACGAATTTGCCCTGGTGCGTCGTCATCGGCGCCGCTTCGTCGTCTGGTGGGAGCGACGGCGCCGGCCTGACTGAGATTGCCCCGCTGACGGCCGCCAGCCTGCCATATGTCGGCGAGCGGCGTCGTCCGCCCATACGTTTACCGAGGTTGGTCGAAGCAGCTCTCCAGACGTTCGCAAAGCTCCTTGAGAACGGCGGTAGCCGATGCCAGCCGCGCCCGGTCGCGCGGCGGCAGGCTGTTTGCGCCTTCTATGCTGAGGCGGTCGATGGCATAGCGCACAAGCTCTGCAGACTGCGACAATCCGCGCGACGTGCCGTCCTTCGTACCTGCTCGACGCATGGCGGAGCCTCCTCTTTGCCCAACGTGGCCGCCGGTTTCGGGTTCCCGTCGCCCAGAATCATGCTTAACGATAAGCTAATATGTTATTGCTAATATGGGCATTGCGTTGATAAGGCAGGGCATGGAATGTCGAGGAACCGTTGGGAATGCATGGTGGCCGCTTGACGGCATTTTCGCCGCAACCTATTGGAGCCGGGTGGAACGCCGGGAGCAATGAGGCCTCGTGGCGGAGTGGTTACGCAGAGGACTGCAAATCCTTGCACCCCGGTTCGATTCCGGGCGAGGCCTCCAATGCCCGAGCTCCCGCGCGTCAGCGCCAGGGGGCTTCAGTTCCGGTCGAAACAGCCGCGGCCTTTGCGCGGCAAGCGGATGGTTGGAACATGAGCGCTGATTTTGCCGAACGCCGGGTGAAGATGGTCGACGGCCAGATCCGCACCACCGACGTGACCAGCGCACCGCTGCTCGAGGCGATGCTTGTCGTGCCGCGCGAGGCCTTTGTCGGCGCCGGCCAGCGTGACCTTGCCTATATCGACGAGGACATCCGCATCGCCGATACGGCCGATGGCCCGCGCTATCTGATGGAGCCGTCGCCATTGGCCAAGCTGATGCAACTGGCCGATATCGGCCCAAGCGATTCGGCACTCGATGTCGGCTGCGGCACCGGCTATGCGGCGGCGATCCTGTCGCGGCTGGCAAGGTCCGTGGTGGCGCTGGAAAGCGATCCGGCGCTGGCCGAGACCGCCACTTCGACGCTTGCGGCGCTGGGTTGCGGCAATGTCACCGTGGTCCACGGGCCGCTGCCGCAAGGCCATGCCGCCAAGGCACCTTACGACGTGATCCTGATCGGCGGCAGCGTCGGGGAGGTGTCGGCGGCGCTGTTCGACCAGCTTGCCGAAGGCGGCCGACTCGTCGCCGTGGAGGGGCAGGGCAATTCGGGCGTAGCCCGGCTTTTTTTTAAGACTGGAGGGGTTGTAACGGGAAGACGCGCATTTAATGCGGCAATTAAGCCACTACCGGGATTCGAACGCATTCCCGCCTTCGAATTCTGAGTGATTTTGCCTTGCAGCGAAGGCGCTGTCATGATCGCTTGCGTTTGAACAATCGTTGCTGATCTGCATAACCGGGCGTTTCTGGGGGCTTTCAGCGGGGGAACGATAAAAAACGCGGCGCCGGCTGATCAGAAGGAGAAGCCAGCGTGGCGCAGTTCCCGTGCAAAACGAATGAGGGAATATAACGTGCCGTCTGTACGCAAGTTGCTTTTTACCGCTGTCCTAGTTTCGGCGACAGCGCTGTCTCCAATGGCCGCCTCGGCCGAAACCATTCTCGGGGCCCTTTCAAAGGCCTACCAAAACAATTCCTCGCTCAATTCTTCACGCGCCGGCGTTCGCGTCACCGACGAGGGCGTCGCCATCGCCAAGTCGGGCTGGCGCCCGACCATCACCGGTTCCGCGAGCATCGATTATACCGCCAGCCACAGCAACCGGTTGCACCGAAACATCTCGTTGACCACCGGCAACTTCGGCGTCGAGATCGACCAGACGCTGTTTGACGGTTTTCAGACCAGGAACAATGTGGCGGCCGCCGAATCGCGGGTCCGCGCTTCGTTCGAAAGCCTGCGCAACGCCGAAGAAAACACTCTTTTCAACGCGGCAAGCGCCTACATGGACGTTATCCGCGACCGCCAGGTCGCCGTGCTGACCGAACAGAATCTGCAATTCCTGACCGAGCAGGCGCGTGCGGCGCGTTCGCGCTTCGAGGTCGGCGAAGGTACGCGCACCGACGTCGCGCAAGCCGACGCCCAGCGTGCCTCCGCGGTGGCGCAGTTGAGCGCCGCCCGCGCGACGGCGCTGGCAAGCGCTGCGACCTATCGCCAGATCGTCGGCGACGAGCCGGGCAGGCTCAGGCCGGCTTCGCCGGTGTCGAAGCTGTTGCCGTCGAGCCTCGATGCGGCGATCGCGATCGCATCGGCCGAGCATCCGGCCATCCTCGCCACCGCGCATCTGGTCGACGCGGCGGGGTTTTCGGTGAAGTCGGCAGAGGGCGCGTTGCTGCCGCAACTATCGGCGTCGGCGGGTGTTTCGAGCGCCTATCGCGGCACCGCGCCCGGCTCGCTCTCCTCGACACAGGATGGCGTAACCAATTCGGCGAACATCGGCGCGACATTGACGATACCGATCTATTCCGGCGGCCGGACCTCGGCATTGGTTCGCCAATCAAAGGAATCACTTAGCCAGGCCCGTATCGAGGTCGATGTCAGCCGCGACACCGTGCGCCAGGCGGTGACCTCGGCATGGTCGCAATACACCGCCGCGCAGCAAAGCGTCACGGCCAACCGGCAGGTGGTCGCCGCCGCGCAGCTTGCCCTGAACGGCGTCATCGAAGAGCGCAATGTCGGCCAGCGCACCACGCTCGACGTGCTCAACGCGCAGGCGACCCTCATCACCGCCAAGATCAATCTTGTCAGCGCCGAACGTGACGTGGTGGTGGCGAGCTATGCCATCCTCTCGGCGGTTGGCCATTTGTCGGCAGACCGCCTTGCGCTCAACGTGACGAAGTACAGGCCCGAAGAGCATTACAACGCCGTCAAGGACAAGTGGATCGGCCTGCGCACGCCGGACGGCCGCTGATCGCCAAGCCGTGTTTTCAGCCCGCGCTCGAACGACGCGCGGGCTTTCAACTCCCGACCCTAATCTGTTGAAATCCGAGATGTCGCCAGATTGGGGATTCTCGCAAGCCGTTCCGTCGGTTACGCTGTTGCCATGATTCGAATCCGGCATTGCCGGACAGGAAATCTGAGAACGAGTCACAAGGGCGGCGGATGTGACGATGGCGACGGCAAGCAGCGTACAGCGCGAACCTTCCATGGAAGAAATACTGGCTTCCATCAGAAGGATCATCGAGGACAGCGATACCGGCCGCAAGCAGCCGGGCGACGCGGACGAGCTGCGCCAGGATCTGCAACCGGCGCCGGCAGCAGCGGAGGGGGATGCGTTCCGCTCCGAACTGCGCGGCGGACTGGAGATCGCCAAGCCGGCCACGCGCGCCGAGGTGCAGCCAGCGGCCGCGCCGGTCATTGAGCGCCAGGAAACGCCGCTGCGTCCCGGCCCGATACAAGCAGCGGTGACGCTGGCTGAGGTGAACGCCGCTCCCGAACCGCCCGCAAAGCCGGATCGGCCTGCGACAGCCAAGGCTGCCGAGACGACCGACACCATCATCGCCGATTGGCGGCGCGAGATCGCCGCGGTCGGCGACGCGATGGCCAAGCCGGAGCGCGCCGAGCCACTCCGGACGCCGGACGCCGAGCCGAAAGCCGAGGTTTTCGAGAACGAGGCGACTGCTGGACCTGTGCCGGAGCCTTCGGAAATTGGGCCGGAGCTTTCGGAAAGCGGCCCGGAATCTTCGAAAATCGGCCCGGAATCGTCGAAAATCGGATTGGCGCGTCCGGCGGCCAGCGAGGCGCCGCCCGCACGTCCGGCAATCCTTTCGGAGCATACGGGCCGGCAGGTTGCCGCCGCCTTCGGCGAGCTTTCCGACGCGTTTGCCAGCCGCAGCAAGAAGACTTTCGACGAGATGGCCGAGGAGATGCTGCGGCCCATGCTGCAGGACTGGCTGGACAACAACCTTCCGACGCTGGTCGAGCGGCTGGTGCGCGAGGAAATCGAGCGCGTCGCGCGCGGCGCGCAGTAGCAATTCGGAGAGCCGCCAATGGGCGGCGCTCGACCGGCGAATTGTCGAAGTCGGCGCTGCCCCTCATCCGCCTGCCGGCACCTCCTCCTGTATAGTGACGGGGAGAAGGGGTTGACCGCAATTTAGGCGCCTTTTCCGCAACGTTCGTGATTGGCGAGAGCTTCAGTACAGGCGTCTTTCTCCCCGTCACTATACGGGGAGAAATGCCCGGCAGGGCAATGAGGGGCAGCGCAAACCTGAAGCGATTGCCGTGCAACATTCAGTTCCGCGAGTTGCACCGAACCATCACGGCGCTATCTATCGGCCATGCCCTTGCGGTTGACTTGGCAACAACCTTCCGATTTACACCGGACCACAAATTCCGGACAGCGCGGACCGTTTTCCCATGCTCGAAAAGACCTACGACGCCAAAGCCGTCGAGCCGAAGATTGCCAGGATCTGGGAAGAGGCCGACGCCTTTCGGGCCGGTGCCGGGGCCGAGGAGGGGGCTGAAGCCTTCACCATCGTCATCCCGCCGCCGAATGTCACCGGCTCGCTGCATATGGGTCATGCGCTCAACAACACGCTGCAGGACATTCTGGTGCGCTTCGAGCGCATGCGCGGCAAGAACGTGCTGTGGCAGCCGGGGATGGACCATGCCGGCATCGCCACGCAGATGGTGGTCGAGCGCCAGCTGATGCAAAATCAGATCCACCGCCGCGACCTGACGCGCGATGAGTTCATCGACAAGGTGTGGGAATGGAAGGCAGAATCCGGCGGCGCCATCCTCAACCAGCTGAAGCGGCTCGGGGCCTCGGCCGACTGGAGCCGGGAGCGCTTCACCATGGACGAGGGCCTGTCCAAGGCCGTGCTCGAAGTGTTCGTGACGCTCTACAAGGAAGGGCTGATCTACAAGGACAAGCGCCTTGTGAACTGGGACCCAAAGCTGTTGACCGCCATCTCGGATCTCGAGGTCGAGCAGCAGGAAGTCAACGGCAACCTCTGGCACTTCCGCTATCCAGTCGAAGGCATGACCTTCGATCCGGAAAATCCGAAGACCTTCATCACCGTTGCGACGACCCGCCCGGAGACGATGCTGGGTGATACGGCTGTCGCCGTCCACCCCGACGACGAACGTTTCCGGCATCTTGTCGGCAAGAACCTCATCCTGCCGATCGTCGGCCGCAGGATCCCGGTGGTGGCGGACGAGTATTCCGATCCCGAAAAAGGCAGTGGTGCGGTCAAGATCACGCCGGCGCATGACTTCAACGATTTCGAGGTCGGCAAGCGCCACCGGCTGCCGGCGGTCAACATCCTTACCGTCAATGCGGCGGTGAGCCTCAAGGACAATGAGGACTTTCTCGCCGGACTGGACGTGACGCCGGAGCGCCAGGCCGTCTGGGACAGCCTCGACGGCCTCGACCGTTTCGATGCGCGCAAGAAGATCGTCGAGCTGATGCAGGCGGGCGGCTTTCTCGAGAAGGTCGAGCCGCATCGCCACGCCGTGCCGCATGGCGACCGCGGCGGCGTGCCGATCGAGCCGTTTCTGACCGACCAGTGGTATGTCAATGCGGCGGAACTGGCCAAGCCGGCGATCGCCTCGGTTCGCGAGAGCCGTACCAATTTCGTGCCCAAAAACTGGGAAAAGACCTATTTCGACTGGATGGAAAACATCCAGCCCTGGTGCATTTCGCGCCAGCTCTGGTGGGGTCACCAGATCCCTGCCTGGTACGGGCCGGACGGGCATGTCTTTGTCGAAAAGACCGAGGAAGAGGCGCTCGGTGCCGCCATCGAATATTATCTGGCGCTGGAAGGGCCGTGGAAGGCCTGGGTCGAGGACAAGCTTGAGAATTTCCAGCCTGGCGAGATCCTGACCCGCGACGAGGACGTGCTCGACACATGGTTCTCGTCGGCGCTGTGGCCATTCTCGACGCTTGGCTGGCCGGACCAGACGCGGGAGCTGAAGACCTATTACCCGACCGACGTGCTGGTGACCGGTTTCGACATCATCTTCTTCTGGGTCGCCCGCATGATGATGATGGGCCTGCATTTCATGGATCAGGAGCCGTTTCATACCGTCTATGTCCATGCTCTGGTTCGCGACAAGAACGGGCAGAAGATGTCGAAGTCGAAAGGCAACGTCATCGATCCGCTCGAGCTCATCGACGAATACGGCGCCGATGCGCTGCGCTTCACCTTGACTGTGATGGCAGCGCAAGGGCGCGACGTTAAGCTCGATCCGGCCCGCATTGCCGGTTATCGCAATTTCGGCACCAAGCTGTGGAACGCGACGCGCTTCGCCGAGATGAACGAAGTGGCGCGCGACGACGATTTCTGGCTGCAGGACGCCAAGCTGGCGGTCAACCGCTGGATCTTGACGGAGCTGACGCGAGCCGCGCGGGACATAACGGACGGTATCACCTCATACCGCTTCAACGAGGCGGCGGGTGCCGCCTACCGGTTCGTCTGGAACCAGTTCTGCGACTGGTACCTGGAACTGCTGAAGCCGGTGTTCATGGGCACCGACGAGGCCGCCAAGGCCGAGAGCAGGGCATGCGTCGCCTTCGTACTCGACGAGATCTACAAGCTGCTGCATCCGATGATGCCGTTCATGACCGAGGAACTGTGGGCCGAAACCGCCGGCGAGGGCAGGCAACGGCAATCGCTGCTTTGTCATGCGGCATGGCCGTCGCCCGACTTCGAGGACGAGGCGGCCGCCGCCGACATCAACTGGCTGGTCGACCTTGTCTCCGGCATCCGCTCGGTGCGTTCGGAGATGAACGTGCCGCCGGCGGCTATCGCACCGCTCGTGGTGATCGGCGCCAACGACGCGACACACGAAAGGCTCGAGCGTCAGGGCTCGGCTATCAAGCGTCTGGCGCGGGTCGGCGACATCTCGCTCGCCGAGGCGCCACCGAGGGGATCCGCCCAGATCGTGGTCAACGAGGCGACGATCTGCCTGCCGCTCGGCAGCCTGATCGACCTTGCCGCCGAGGCAGCGCGCCTGCACAAGGAGCTTGCGAAGGTGACCGAGGAAATAGCGCGGCTCTACAAGAAGCTGTCCAACGAGAAATTCGTCGCCAACGCGCCGGAAGAGGTGGTGGAGGCCGAGCGTGAAAAACTCGCCGAATATCGCGAGGCGCAAGAGAAGCTTTCGGTGGCATTGGCGCGGGTGCGCGATGCCGGTTGATCGAACAGATTGGGCCGGTTGATCGAACAGATTGGGCCGGCTGATCAAACAAATTGGGCCTGTTGGCCGCAATAGATTCGCCGGTCACGAATCTGCCTTCCAGACAGGCCGCCTGCCACGAAAACGGGCATTCCGCAGCGTAAATCTTGAGGCAAACTGAATGTTTTTGCCCCATTGTTGCCGTAATGTAACAATGGCTGACTGGGCACGCAAAATGCCCTGTTTTGTAGTGATTTAGGGGTTTTTCCCGAGTTTTCTCGTCGATCTGTATTGTGGCGGCCATTTTCCCGCCTCGGTAAGAAGGCCGACACCTTGTCGGAAATGCGTTCAGCCAAGGTGTACATGTACGCACGGCGAATTCGTTGTTGCGCCGTTAACCTGAATTGGTTCTAGCTTGATGCAAGGATATTTCGGGGAGGAGATTCATGTGTTATTCGCGTCTGAAAGTGCTGCTGGGCGCGGGGGCTTTTTCGCTGGCTTTGGCTGGGACGGTGCAAGCCGGGGGCTTTGACCGGGGCGGCGTCAACATCGACCAGCTGTTCGACGCGGCGCCATATTCGTTCGACGCAGGCGTCACCTATGTTTCGCCACAGCGCAAACTCAAGAATGTGCAGCGTCTCGATGGCTCGGGTTTGTCGACATCGGCGGTGGACGTTGGTGGCGATTATGCGGTGCCGCATGTCGGCATCAAGGCCAACATCTTTGAGCCCGTAGACTGTCTTGCCACCTATACGAGACCGTATGGTGCGGACGCGAATTTCGGCATGAACAACGCCTATTCGCCGACAGCGGTCAAATACGCCGTCGACACAGACGATTTCGGTCTCACCTGCTCCTACAAGGTGAACGTCGGCAAGGGCGCCATACGATTCATCGGCGGTGTCTCCTACCAGCAGGTCGACGCGTTTCTGTCCCGCCAGACACTGCTCGCCTTCGGCAATACCGGCCTCGGCGTATTCAAGCTATCCGACGAGGCATGGGGTTGGCGTGCGGGCGCCGCCTATGAGATCCCCGAGATCGCCCTGCGCGCCAGCCTGATGTACTCTTCAAGCTACAAATATGACGGGCTGTCGGGAACCGTCGACACTACCGGCTTCAGGGGCGCCTTTCCGGCGGATCTGATTCCCGGCTCTACCGGCGTGTACCCAGTCTCGGCGTCAGCTGAGATACCTCAGGCTCTGGAATTCAAGCTGCAGAGCGGCATAGCTCCTGGCTGGCTGGCCTTTGGTTCCATCCGCTGGCAGGAGTGGAGCAAGCTTGGCGTCATTGCCATCAATGGCGTGCGCAGTCCGGTAACCGGTTTGCCCTCGCCCGTTTCATTCGACCTGCTGTATCGCGACGGCTGGACGGTCACGGGCGGTATCGGGCACAAGTTCACCGATCAATTGTCGGGCGTGGTTTCGCTGACCTGGGATCGCGGCACCTCGACGACCTCCGGCTATCAGTCGGATACCTGGGCCGTTGCCAGCGGCGTCTCCTATTCGCCGAACGACCAGATCGAGGTCAGGCTCGGCGGCTCGATCGGTGTGCTGACGAGCGGGTCATCGACTTTCAGCGGTGTCGGCGACGTGGCAAATGCCGTTACCTATACCTACGGCAACGACCTGCTTCTCGCTGGTTCGGCTTCCGTCAAGATCAAGTTCTAACTATTAAATTTTAAACGACAAAACGGCCGGGCACTGCCCGGCCGTTGGTTGGATGCGTGGCGTCCGGCATTCGGCCGGCGCAACAATTGTCCCCATGATGTTCGCTTCTGTAATTGTGACGTTTTGGCAACAGTTTCTGAACAACCCTCGCGTCGCCCGGCCGCCCGGGAACATTGCCTATTTCCCGCCATAAACCCGGCGCACCTCGAACCTGTCTCGGGACATGCGCCAAAAGGCTAGGCGAAGAGGCAGGCCGCACCGCCCGCGGCAAGGACGAGTATGGACGCCAGAGCGATCTCCAAGGCCAAGCTGCCGAGCCGCCACGTGACCGTTGGTCCCGAGCGGGCGCCGCATCGCTCCTACCTTTATGCTATGGGGCTGTCGGCGGCCGAGATCGCGCAGCCTCTGGTCGGTGTCGCCAGCTGCTGGAACGAGGCCGCGCCCTGCAACATCTCGCTGATGCGCCAGGCGCAAGTGGTCAAGAAGGGCGTGGCGGCCGCCAACGGCACGCCACGCGAATTCTGCACCATCACCGTCACCGACGGCATCGCCATGGGTCATCAGGGCATGAAGTCGTCGCTGGTGTCGCGCGAGGTCATCGCCGACTCGGTCGAGCTCACCATGCGCGGCCATTGCTACGATGCGCTGGTTGGATTGGCCGGTTGCGACAAGTCGCTGCCCGGCATGATGATGGCCATGGTGCGCCTCAACGTACCGTCGATCTTCATCTATGGCGGCTCGATACTGCCCGGCAGCTACCGTGGCCGGCAGATCACCGTGCAGGACGTGTTCGAGGCGGTCGGCCAGCATTCGGTCGGCACGATCGGCGACGCCGAGCTGCTCGAGATCGAGCAAGCCGCCTGTCCGTCGGCCGGCTCCTGCGGCGCCCAGTTCACCGCCAATACCATGGCCACCGTCGCTGAGGCGATCGGCCTGGCGCTGCCCTATTCCTGCGGCGCGCCGGCACCCTACGAGATGCGCGACCGCTTCAATTTCGCTTCCGGCGAAAAGATCATGGAGCTGATCGCAAGGAACATCCGCCCGCGCGACATCGTTACTATAGAAGCGTTGGAAAATGCCGCGACCGTGGTCTCAGCCACCGGCGGCTCGACCAACGCGGCGCTGCATCTGCCGGCGATCGCGCACGAGGCCGGGATAAAGTTCGATCTTTTCGACGTGGCCAAGATATTCGAGAAAACACCCTACATCGCCGACCTCAAGCCGGGCGGCAAATACGTCGCCAAGGACATGTTCGAGGCTGGCGGCATTCCGCTCTTGATGAAGACGCTGCTCGACCATGGCTATCTTCATCGCGATTGCCTGACGGTGACCGGCCGCACTTTGGCCGAAAATATGGAACATGTTTCCTGGAATGACAGCCAGGATGTGGTCCGTCCCGCCAACAGGCCGATTACCCAGACCGGCGGGGTCGTGGGCTTGAAGGGTAACCTTGCCCCCGAAGGCGCGATCGTGAAGGTCGCTGGTATGGCGGAGCTCAAATTCTCGGGTCCGGCACGCTGCTTCGATTCGGAAGAGGAATGTTTCGAGGCTGTTACGCATCGCAACTATAGCGAAGGCGAGGTTCTCGTCATCCGTTACGAGGGTCCGCGCGGCGGCCCGGGCATGCGCGAAATGCTGTCGACGACGGCGGCTCTCTACGGCCAGGGCATGGGCGGCAAGGTGGCGCTCATCACCGACGGGCGTTTTTCGGGCGCGACGCGCGGTTTCTGCATCGGCCATGTCGGGCCGGAAGCGGCTGTCGGCGGCCCGATCGGGCTGCTTAGGGATGGCGACTTGATCTCGATCGATGCGGTGAACGGCACGATCGAGGTTGCATTGTCCAAAGCCGAACTGGCTGCGAGGGCAAAGGCATGGAAGGCGCGCACGACCGACTATCAGTCGGGCGCGATCTGGAAATACGCACAGACGGTCGGATCTGCCCGCGACGGCGCGGTCACCCATCCCGGCGGTGCCAAAGAAACACACTGCTATGCGGACATCTGAGTTGTTGAGGTCGTCTGTCCTTTCGGCACTGGTTGCGCTCGCCACGTTTGGCGCGACCTTGGGCGCCGTCGGCCAGGCCATGGCCTTCGACGACAAGGTGTTCGACGACAAGACCGGCGTGAAGCCGCAGTCGAGCCCTTGGGCGGTGTTCCAGTTCGGCTTTTCCGCCTACAAGAACGGCCATAAGGAGCAGGCTGCGGAAGCGTATAAATATGCCGCGGAGAACGGCCAGATCGGCGCCACCTGGAAGCTTGCGCGCATGTATGCCGAAGGCGATGGCGTGGCGCGAGACGACTACGCGGCGTTCAAGTTCTTCAGCGAGATCGTCGACCAGGATGTCGAGCCCGGTTCGCCCGAGGAAAGCTATGTTTCGGACGCGCTGGTGGCGCTTGGCGACTATCTGAGGAAGGGCATTCCCGGCAGCCCCGTCGAGGAGAACGAAGTGGCAGCCCAGGAATATTACATGCGTGCCGCCGCCAACTACCGCAATCCGAACGCCCAGTTCGAGATGGGCCAGATGTTCCTCAAGGGTGAGGGCGGCGTCAAGGCCAGCGTCAAGCAGGCCGGACGCTGGTTCCAGCTGGCGGCCGAAAAGGGCCATGCGGGCGCGCAGGCGACGCTCGGCAACCTGCTTTTCCAAAGCGGCAAGATCGTGCGGGGGCTGGCGATGATGACCGCGGCGCTCGAACGGGCCTCACCTGCCGACCAGCCATGGATCCGCGGCATGCAGGAAGAAGCGTTTGCAGCCGCCGGCGAAGCCGATCGCCGCACCGCGATCTCGCTGGCCGACGACATCCTCACCAAGGGTGGCGGCGACCAGTAGGCCGGCAGAAATTCCGTTTTGAAATCAATTCTCGGTCGGTTCCGCCGGCATGCCGCTGGGCGCCGGTGTTGAGATCGGCGTGCCCTGCAGATGTGGGGCCAGCGTGTTCTCCGGGCAGCCATCCCGCTGCTTTGTCCAGGACGTGTTGTTGAGCACCATCTCGCAACGGGCGAGGTAGCTTTGGCCGGCAAGCGTCAGGCAGGCGACCCGGCCGATCTGGAATGATTTGCCGTTAGCCAGGCACTCTGCATCGGCAAAAGCCGGCGTCGCCACCGCCATCGCAAGCGCGCAGCCGATCGGGCAGAGTGCAAATCGAGTAGTCATGGGAACCCCAGCCACCATGATGATTTCTCATCAAGCGCGCGATTTGTGGCGATAAGAGGTCAACTTATCAATGTGCCGCCGGACAGCAGCTCCGGTCAGGCCGGCTGCAGCGCCAGATCGATCGCCACCGGCACGTGGTCGGAGGGTTTTTCCCAGGCGCGCACCTGTTTTTCGATCGAAGCCGAGGAAAACCAGTTGGCGGCTTCGGGCGACAGAAGCAGGTGGTCGATGCGGATGCCGTTGTTCTTCTGCCAGGCGCCGGCCTGATAGTCCCAGAACGTAAAAATGTCCGGGGCGTCGGTGACGGCACGCACGGCTTCGGTGAAGCCGAGATTCTTCAGCCGCCGGAACGCCTGCCGCGTCGCGGGCTGGAACAGCGCGTCGCTTAGCCAGTTTTCCGGATATTTCGCGTCGATCGGCTCGGGAATGACATTGTAGTCGCCGGCCAGAACCAGCGGCTCTTCCAGTGCAAGCCGCTCCTCGGCCCAGCGCTCAAGTCGCGCCATCCAGGAAAGCTTGTAGGAGAACTTCTTCTCGTCGTCGATCGGGTTGCCGTTCGGCAGATAGATCGAGGCAACGCGCAAGGCGCCCTTGTCGGTCGAGAACACGCCCTCGATAAAACGCGCCTGTTCGTCGGCATCGTCGCCCGGCAAGCCGCGATTGACCTCGTCGAAACGCAGCTTCGACAGGATGGCGACGCCGTTGAAGCCTTTTTGGCCGTAAGTCTCGACATTGTAGCCGAGCGCCTCGATCTCGGCGCGGGGAAACTGCTCGTCGACCGTCTTGATCTCCTGCAGGCAGGCGATGTCGGGCGCGCTTTCCGTCAGCCAATGGGTCAAATTGCCGATGCGGGCGCGAACGCCGTTGATGTTCCAGGTGACGATTTTCATGGCGGCCTCGATAGGCTGGTGATCCGGAGACTAGCTATCCGGTGGATGACGTTCGACAAGGCCGATCGTATTGCCTGCCGGGTCCTTTAGGAAGGCCATCCATTCGCTTTCCCCCGCCTGGCCGAACAGGCCTTCGGTGTCGCGATGGACGAGCGCCGGCGGCGCGGTGAAGGGAACACCGGCGGCCCTTGCCGAAGCGTGGAACTCGTCGAGGCCCGATATGTCGAGATAGACGGTGCCGGCGGGCAGGCCGTCGGTGAAAAGCAGGCGCACGTCACCGGCCATGATAAAGGCGATGCCCGGCGGATCGAAACGCGCATGCAGGTTCATGCCGAGCACTTCGCGCCAGAACGCCAGCGTCGCATCGAGGTCGCGCCCGGCGGAAAGCGCGACCTGACGGACCGCGCCGATGTCGGGCATTTCTAGATCGAGAAGCTGGTGCCGCAGCCGCAGGAGGCGACCGCATTGGGGTTTCTGATCTGGAACGACTGGCCCATCAGATCGTCAACGAAATCGATCACCGAGCCGCCCATATAGACCAGCGACAGGTCGTCGATCAGCACGGTGGCGCCGTCCTTTTCGATGGCGACGTCGTCGTCATTGCGCCTGTCGACCAGGTCGAATTTGTAGGAGAAGCCGGAACAGCCGCCGCCCTCGACCGAAACGCGCAGCGCCGTCTTACCGGCTTCGCTCGCCACAATCTTGGCGATTCGCCTGGCGGCGGCGTCGGTCATCTCGACTTTCATGGCGGTCTTGGCATCAGCGCCCATGGGCGTCACCTTGCTTTCGGTTTCGTATGATAGGTATGAAGCGCGACGGGGCAAGTCAACTGCGGCATACGCTATGACCAACGAGTTGGGCGACATCGGATTCGGCTATCGGCCGCGCGCGGCCTATGCCAGCGACCCGGCGAAGTCGCGCGGGCGGCTGTTCGACGAGGTGGAAAGCCCGACGCGTACGCCGTTCCAGCGCGACCGCGACCGCATCATCCATTCGACGGCGTTCCGCCGGCTCAAGCACAAGACGCAAGTGTTCGTCGCGCACGAAGGCGACCATTACCGCACGAGGCTGACGCATTCGATCGAGGTAGCGCAAATCGCACGCGCTCTGGCGCGGGCGCTGCGCGGCGACGAGGACCTGGCCGAGGCGGTCGCCCTGGTGCACGACTTCGGCCACACGCCCTTCGGCCATACCGGCGAGGACGCGCTGAACGAGAAGATGGCCGCCTGGGGCGGCTTCGACCACAATGCGCAGTCGCTGCGTGTGGTGACGCGGCTGGAGCGGCGCTATGCCGAGTTCGATGGACTGAACCTCACCTGGGAAACGCTGGAGGGGCTGGTCAAGCACAATGGCCCGCTGACCGATGCCAAGGGCAAAGGGCTGAAGGGGCCGGTGCCGCAGGCGATCCGCGACTATTCCGAACTGCACGACCTCGAGCTCGACCGCTTCGCCGGTATCGAGGCGCAGTGCGCGGCGATTGCCGACGACATTGCCTACAACACCCACGACATCGATGACGGCTTGAGGGCAGGGCTGTTGACGCTCGATATGCTGGAGGGCGTCTCGCTGCCGGGGTCGATCCTCAAGGGCGTGCGTCAGCGCTATCCGGCGCTCGATGACGTACGCACCGGCCACGAGCTGATGCGCCGGCAGATCACCATCATGGTCGAGGACGTGATCGTCTCGACGACGGCCAATCTGGCGCGCATCCAGCCCGACAGCGCCGAAGCGGTAAGGGCGGCCGGCGAGACGATGGTGAGCTTCTCCGCCGAGACGGCCGTATCGGAAAAGGAGCTGAAGGCCTTTCTCTACAAGCACCTCTACCGGCATGCGGAGGTCATGCGGGTGCGCGCCGATGCCGACCAGATCGTCAGGGACCTGTTCGACGTCTATTTCGCCGATCCGCGCGCCATGCCGGATGGCTGGCGCGAAGGGCTCGACCGGGCAGAGGACCGCGTCAAGGCGCGCAGTGTTGCCGATTTCCTGGCCGGCATGACGGACACTTATGCGCTCAAGGAACACAGGCGTTTGTTTGACCATACGCCGGATTTGAGCTAGGGCGGGCGCGATTTTGCCGGCCAACGCGCCGGATCCATGCAAAACCGTCAGAGCCATAGCAATGAACATCTTCGCCGATTTCAACGCGCGAATCATAAAGGCCGTCGAAGCGCTTGATTTGAAAGACAAGGATGGCGCGTCGCCGGACCTGTCGCGCATCGCCGTCGAGCCGCCGCGCGATGCCAGCCATGGCGACCTCGCGACCAACGCTGCCATGGTGTTGGCCAAGCCGACCGGCCAGAGCCCGCGTGCGCTGGCCGAAAGGCTGGCCGAGGCGCTGCGCGCCGACGAGGATATCGCGGCCGCCGAGATCGCCGGCCCGGGCTTCGTCAATCTCAGGCTCAAGGACGGCTTCTGGCAGGCGCATCTGACGGCGCTGCTCGGCGAAGGCCGCAATTACGGCCGCTCGACTGTCGGCGGCGGCAAGAAAACCAATGTCGAATATGTCTCGGCCAACCCGACCGGGCCGATGCATGTCGGCCATTGCCGGGGTGCCGTGGTCGGCGACGCGCTGGCCAATCTGATGGCCTTCGCCGGTTATGACGTGACCAAGGAATACGTCATCAACGATGCCGGTTCGCAGATCGACGTGCTCGGACGCTCAGTCATGCTGCGCTACCGCGAAGCGCTCGGCGACGAGATCGGCGACATTCCGCCCGGGCTTTATCCAGGCGATTATCTGATCCCCGTTGGTCAGGCGCTGGCCAGCGAATTCGGCCGCTCCCTGCTGCAGATGCCGGACGAAGAGGCGCTTGCCATCGTCAAGGACAGGACGATCGATGCGATGATGGCGATGATCCGTGAGGATCTGGCGCTGCTCAACGTGCATCACGACGTCTTCTTCTCCGAGCGGACGCTGCATGCGAACAACGCCCGCAAGATACGCTCGGCGATCAGCGACCTGACGCTGAAGGGCCACATCTATAAGGGCAAGCTGCCGCCGCCCAAGGGCGAGAAGCCGGACGACTGGGAGGACCGCGAGCAGACGCTGTTCCGCTCGACGGCAGTCGGAGACGACATGGACCGGGCGCTGGTCAAGTCGGACGGCACCTTCACCTATTTCGCCGCCGATGTCGCTTACCTCAAGGACAAGGTCGATCGCGGCTTCGTCGATCTGATCTATGTGCTTGGCGCCGATCATGGCGGCTACGTGAAGCGGCTGGAAGCGCTTGCCCGGGCGATTGCCGGCGACGAGGTCAAGCTTACCGTGCTGCTTTGCCAGCTGGTGAGGCTGTTTCGCGCCGGCGAGCCGGTGCGTATGTCGAAGCGGTCGGGCGAGTTCGTGACCTTGCGCGAAGTGGTGGAGGAGGTCGGCCGCGACCCGATCCGCTTCATGATGCTCTACCGCAAGAACGACGCGCCGCTCGACTTCGACTTCGCCAAGGTGACCGAGCAGTCGAAGGACAATCCGGTGTTCTACGTGCAGTATGCTTCGGCGCGCTGCCATTCGGTATTCCGGCAGGCGAGCGAGCAATTGGGCGAGGCCATGTTCGACCGCAACCAGCTGGCCGCCGAAGTGGCTTTGCTGACCGATGAGGGGGAGATCGGCCTGATCAGGAAGCTCGCCGAATATCCTCGGCTGATCGAAGCCGCGGCGCTCGCGCTCGAGCCCCACCGGCTGGCATTTTACCTCTACGAACTCGCTTCCAGCTTCCACGGACACTGGAACCGGGGCACCGATAATCCCGACTTACGTTTTGTTAAGGTTAACGACCGACAATTGACGCATGCCAGACTAGGGCTGGTGCAGGCTGTTTCGGATGTTTTGACGTCCGGCCTGACGCTGATCGGAGCCAATGCGCCCACCGAAATGCGTTAGGTTTGAGTAAAAAACCTGTCACCTTTTGCCCACATTGCGCTGGTAAGGGCCAACCCTACGCGACGTCCATGGCGTCCGAATGAGTGCGAGTTCGGGAACAATAATGGCAGACAGAACCCAGCTGAGAGCAGCCGACCACAACGACATCGCCAACGATGATCCGTTCGCGGAACTGACCAGGATCATGGGGTTCGACCCGCGCCAGCCGGTCAAACCGCAAACGCCGGCCCAGCCGAAAACCGCTGCCGCCGAACCGTCGGTGGACGAGGGCGATTTCGAGATCGATCTCGAGAAGGAGTTGATGGGCGAATTCGGCGCCGACGCCAACGACAATGCTTCCCCTGCCAAGCTTCGCGAGCCGACACCCGAACCGGCCGCCGCCGACGAAATGGAGGACGCGCTTGCTGCCTCGTTCGAACAGAATTTCGCGTTCGACGACAGTGCGGCGGATGACGCTGCTCCTGTTGCGGCCGCTCCTGTTGCCGACGAAATTGCCTCCGGCCCCGAAAGGGCGTTCGCTCCCGCCGTCGAGCCGGAACTCGACGACGAGTTCGATAACGCCGTCGCCGGCTCGCTCGAAGACGTGTCGCCGTTCGAGGACGACCTTTCGAGTGACGACGAACTTGCCGCCTCGCTCGACCAGGATTTTCGGCACGACGACGGTGTGACGGCCAAGATCGCGGTGACCGGCGAGGATGAACCCAGGGCCGCAGCCGAGGCGATCGAGCCGGTCGACGAGCCCGCCTTCGACGATGAGTTCGACAGCGCCGTGGCAAGTTCGCTCGAAGACGAGCTGATGCTCGAAGAGCATGAGCCGATGGAGCAGACCGTCGCCGTTGAAACCGCCGCGCAAGCGGCCGCGTTCGATGACGAGTTCGACGATGCCGTTGCAAACTCGCTCGAAGACGAGCTGATGTTCGACGAGCATGAGCCGGCGGAAAACGTCGCCGTCCCGGCATCGCCGGTTGAGGCGGCCGATGAGGATCTTGCCGGCCATTTCGATGATGCCATGGCCGATGTCGACATGGACTTCGACGTTCGCCCGAACGAGCCTGCCGAAATCGAAGAACCAGAGTTTATCGAAGAGCGGTCGATTGAAGAGCCAGAGGCCGCCCGGCTTTCCGGCACGGCCGCTGAAGCGGCGTTCGACGACGATTTCGATCTGAGCTTCGACGATGCGCCTGCCGAGGAAGCCGAAGAGCCCGTGGCGCAAGGTGCGGCCGAACCAGTGGCGCCGGCCGCTGTCGTCCCGACGGCCCCAGTGGCTGAGGAACGCAGCCTGGAAGACGAACTGAACGCGCTGCTCGGTGCGATGAGCACACGGCCGGCACAAGCGGTCAACGAACCTCAGACAAGCCCGCAGACTGCCCAGCAGCCTGCCCAGAAGCCCGTGATGGCTGTTCAGCAGCCCATTGCGCCGGTAATTCAGAAGCCAGCAGTGGCTGCTGAACAGCCAATGGCGGCGGTCAAAGACGTCGCCAACGAACCGGTGCATGCTGTCGACGAGCTGGATTGGGAACTCGACGAGCACGAGCCCGCTGAGCCGCCGCAGTCCAGTGCCGCCGATGACGCCGATCTTGGCAGTGTCCTCCTCGATGAGCTTGAAGGCGAGAATTTCGGTGTTGAAGCCGCTGCCGGACCTGCGGATGATCTAGACAGCGATGCGCTCGATGCCGACTTCGCCAGGAACATCGGCCTGGATCATGACTCGGCCGACAAGAGTGCGGCAGCTGCTGCCGAAGAAGACCCGCTCGATGCGCTGAACTGGCTGACGACACGCGCCACGCCGCCCGAGCCGGCCCGCTCGTGGAGCCGCGTGACGCCGGTCGCACAGCCTCAGCCTGCCTTTGCAAGCCAGCCGGTGGCTTCGGCGCGTCCGGCACCACCGCCGCAGCCGGCTGCAACGCCGTCCTATCGGGCCGCACCGGTCGAAGAGAGGCCGTCCTATGAAGGCCAGGCATCCCGTGAAGATAGGTCATCCTATGAAGATCGGCCCGCCTACGTGGAAGCTGCACCAACCTCGCATCAACAGCCTTCCGCCTATGACGAGATGCCCGATGTCGAGACGGTCGACGTGCCCGAGCGCGTCGTGGCGCTGGCGGACGATCTCGACATTCCGGAGCTCAACTTCGACGATGACGAGCCGGTGGCGCCCGCCTACGACGATCTCGATGCCGATTTTGCCAGCCTTCTCACCGAAATGAATGCAACGGATATAGCGCCTGCCCCGGTGCGCAGTGCTGGCTATGACGATGAATACGATGCCGGCTTCGCGTCTGGCTACAAGCAAGATCGTAGCGAGACGCGCGCCTATGGCGCCAAGCCTGCGGAAGCCCCCGTCAGCGCGGCGGCCGCTTCCTATGCCGATGCAGCGGACGGTTTCGATCTGGGCCCATCGCCTGGCGGCCAGCCGGTTTCGCAAGCCGACGATTTCACCTTCGATGAGCTCGACTACGATCCCGAACTGGACGAGGAGATGTCGGTTCCGGGCCTTGCCGAACGCGGAGCCGAAAGGCAGCCGCGCAGGCGCGGGCTGCTGATAGGAGCGGTGGTCGGCGCCGTGGCGATCGCCGGAGGCCTTGGCGCCTTTGCGTTGACCCTCGGCGGCAAGAGCGGCGGCGATGCGCCGGTTATCGTCAAGGCCGACAACAGGCCGATCAAGATCAAGCCGGAAAATCCAGGCGGCACCGTAGTGCCGAACCAGGACAACAAGGTCTATGACGCTGTGGTCAAGGGCGCCAAGCCCGCCGAGCCGGTTCAGCAGAAGCTGGTCACCAACACCGAAGAGCCCGTGGACCTGAAGGCCAACGAACCGGAGAGCCGCGTCGTCGATCTTTCGCCCAATGACCCCGATGCCGCAGACGATATCGACGCGCCCGGCGCCGTGGCGTCCGACACCGACGGGTCTGGCACCAATGCGCCCGGCACTAACGCGCCTGACTCCAGCGCGCTTGGCGCCAGTGCGGCTGGCGCTACCGAAACCGCCGCCGCACCGGCGCCCAAGTCCGAGGATCGCATCGCGCAGGTTCTGCAGGAGGCCGAGAAGGGTGCAAGCCCCGAGATCGTCGCCGTTGCGCCGCGCAAGGTACGGACCATGGTCGTGAAACCTGACGGCTCGCTGGTGGCGCGCGAGGATCCGGCGCCTGCCGCCCCGCAGATGGCTGCTGCCGAGCCGGCCGATCCGGCGCCGCAGCACGTGGCTCCGGCCGCCCAGGCCGACGCCGCGGCGCAGACCGGCACCGTGCCCCTGATCGACCAAATAACAAGCGATCCGAAGATTGGCGACCAGCCGAGTGGCGATCAGGCGAGCGGCGATCAGGCCGAAACCTCCAAGCTGCAGCCGGCGCCCAAGCCCGACACAAAGGCTGAAGCCAAGGCCCAGGCGTCAGCCAGCAAGCAGTCCGCCAGCACCCCGGCCACGGTTCCGGTGGCGCCGCAGCGCCCGTCCGACCAGCCGGTCGACGTGGTCGGCGAGGTCAAGCCCGATCAGGTCGCTTCCATCGATCCGGCCGCGGCCGGGGCTGGTTCGTGGTCGATACAGATCGCTTCGCAGCCGACAGTCGAAAGCGCCCAGGCGACTTACCAGGATCTGCAGCGCCGCTACGGCAGCGTGCTTTCCGGCCGCACCGCCAACATCGTCAAGGCCGAGATCGCCGGCAAGGGCACCTTCTACCGCGTCCGCGTTCCGGCGCAGTCTCGCAACGAGGCTATCAAACTGTGCACCAGCTACAAGGCTGCCGGCGGCAATTGCTTCGTGTCCCACTAGGCACCAAAACCTCTCGAAAAGCCGGCGTCCGCGCCGGCTTTTTTGCGTGAACGGAAACCACTGAAGGCAATTGCGGGCGATTCCCTTTGTCGGCGCGAAGCTCTAAACTGTTCCGCATGACCGAATCAAAATCCATGATCCTCGGCTGCGCCGGGAAATCACTGACCCGCGACGAGATCCGTTTCTATCGCAACGAATGCCCGTGGGGCTTCATCCTGTTTGCGCGCAATATCGGCGAGACCGAGCAGATCCGCGATCTGGTCGCCGCGATGCGCGACTGCGTCGGGCGTGCGGATGCGCCGGTGTTCATCGACCAGGAGGGCGGCCGGGTGCAGCGCCTACGGCCGCCGCTGGCGCCGAACTATCCGGCTGCCGGTGCACTCGGCGCCTTGTGGCGCGACGACCATGACGCCGGCACCCGTGCCGCATGGCTGATGGCGCGGCTGCATGCCTTCGACCTGCTGCGCTACGGCATCACGGCGGATTGCCTGCCGGTGCTCGACGTGCCGATCGAGGGCGCCAGCGACGTCATCGGCGCGCGCGCCTATGGCAAGGAGCCGCGCGCCGTCATCGAATTAGGTCGCGCCGCGGCGGAAGGCCTGATGGCGGGCGGCGTGCTGCCGGTGATGAAGCATATTCCCGGTCATGGAAGGGCCTTCGCCGACACGCATTTCGAACTGCCGACCGTCGACGCCTCGATCGGCGACCTGCAGCGGCATGATTTTGCCCCGTTCAGGGAGCTCAACCATTTGCCGATGGCGATGACGGCGCATGTCGTCTATAGCGCGATCGACCCGAAGAACCCGGCCACCACATCCGGCAAGGTCATCGAAAAGATCATCCGCGACGAAATCGGCTTCGACGGCCTGTTGATGAGCGACGACACCTCGATGAAGGCACTTTCTGGGGATTTCCCGTCAAAGGCGGCCGCTATCCTTGCGGCGGGCTGCGATCTGGTCCTTCACTGCAACGGCGTGTTCGAGGAGATGGCCGGCATTGCATCGCGCACGACCGGGCTGGAAGGCAAGTCGTTGGAGCGCGCGGAGCGGGCGCTGACCTATATCAGGAACCGTGACGTGGCGGACGAGACCGAGATTCGGGCCGAATTTGCCAGTTATTTCGACGCGGTGGCCTAGCATCAAAGGAAGCGAAGTGGCGGAAACATTGGACCTGAAGGCCGGCAAGGCCGCACCGATGGACCGCTTGTGGGCCGAGAACGACGATTCCCGGCTGACCGGCGATCCGGCGTTGGTCGTCGATGTGGCCGGTTTCGAAGGTCCGCTCGATCTTCTGCTGCATCTTGCCCGCAATCAGAAGGTCGACCTGTCGCGCATCTCGATCCTGGCGCTGGCCGAACAGTATCTGGCGTTCGTCGAGAAGGTGAGGGCGCTGAGGCTGGAGCTTGCCGCCGACTACCTGGTGATGGCGGCATGGCTGGCCTTCCTCAAGTCGAAGCTCCTGATCCCCAAGCAGCCCGGCGACGAAGGCGAAAGCGGCGAGGAACTGGCGGCGGTGCTGCAGTTCCGGCTGAAGCGGCTGGAGGCGATGCGCGACGCGGCGGCACGGCTGGTCAACCGCAACCGGCTCGGACGCGACGTGTTTGCACGCGGCATGCCGGAAATGGTCATCGTCGAGAAGCGCAATGCTTATTCGGCCTCGCTCTACGACCTGTTGACCGCCTATGCCCAGCAGCGCCAGAAGCAGGCAATAACCAATGTGACGATCGCCAGGCGCGGCGTGTGGTCGCTCAAGGATGCGCGCGACGTGCTGACCAGGCTGATCGGGTCGCTGCGCGACTGGACGGCGCTCGACAGTTTCCTGGTCGAATATCTGGCCGGCCCGGAAGAGCGGCGCACCGCGATTGCCAGCTCGTTTGCGGCGACGCTGGAACTGGTGCGCGAAGGCAAGATGGAAATGCGGCAGGACCAGGTGTTCGCGCCGCTTTATCTGCGCGGCCGCGCCCAGGTCATCAAGATAGTCGAGGTAACACCATGAGCGAACGCGCCAACGCTTCGGTCATTCCGTTCAAGGTCGACGACGACGCCGAGCAAGGCGCGGTCGCCGAGAACCCGGCACAAGATCAGGGGCAGAATTTGTCGCGGAATCCTGGCGAGCGGCTGCATATGGCGGAGGCCGTACGGATGGCCGAGGCGATCGTATTCGCCAGCGCCGAGCCGGTCAGCGAAAAACAGCTCACTTCGCGACTGCCCGACGGCATCAACATTGCCGCGGCAATGGCCGAACTGCAGCAGATCTATGCGCGGCGCGGCGTCAATCTGGTGCGCGTCGGCGATGCCTGGGCGTTTCGCACCGCCGGCGACCTCGCCTTCCTGATGAGCCGTGACACGGTGCAGCAGCGCAAACTGTCCCGCGCTGCCCTCGAAGTGCTGGCGATCATCGCCTACCACCAGCCGGTAACGCGCGCCGAGATCGAGGACATCCGTGGCGTCGAGACGTCAAAGGGGACGCTCGACACGCTGATGGAGACCGAATGGGTGCGGATGCGCGGCCGGCGTCGCACGCCCGGCCGTCCCGTCACTTATGGCACGACCGACATTTTCCTCGACCATTTCGCACTGGAGGAGATACGCGATCTCCCCGGCATGGAGGAATTGAAGGGTGCGGGGCTGCTGTCCGGCCGCATGCCGTCGAATTTCTCGGTGCCGCTGCCGCCGGCCGACCCCGATGCGCTCACCGACGACGAGGATCCGCTGACCGACATCGACCTCGAGGAACTCGGCCTTTTGACCCCGCGCGTCACGGAAGATTGACCCGAGCGCCATCTTAAAGCCATAGGCAGGGCGGAACTGCGCCGATTGGTAGCGGGCTGCTGTGCCGAAAGTGCGTGACATCTGCCACTCATTCATGAACTCTGTCGCAGTTCTGTTTGAATCCGAACCCGAAAGCGCATAGATCAGCGTCTGGGAAACCGTTCGAGAGAGATTTGCTATGGGTTCATTTTCGATTTGGCACTGGATGATCGTTCTGGTGATCGTGCTGCTGGTCTTCGGCCGCGGCAAGATCCCTGAGTTGATGGGCGACATGGCCAAGGGCATCAAGAGCTTCAAGAAGGGCATGGCCGACGACGACACTGCTGAGGACAAGCGTACCGTCGAACACCGTTCCGACGAAACCGTTTCGGTACCGAAGGAAAAGGCCAGCAAAGGCTGAGCCCCAACACTTTAGTCGGAACGTATAGCCATGTTCGAAGTCGGCTGGACCGAGATGCTGGTGATCGCGATCGTCATGATCGTGGTCGTCGGGCCCAAGGATTTGCCCAACATGCTGCGCACCTTCGGCCGCACAACGGCGAAGCTGCGCGCCATGGCCTCCGATTTCCAGCGGCAGTTCAACGACGCACTGAAGGAAGCCGAGCTCGACGACGTCAAGAAGTCGGTCGATTCGCTGAGAAGCCTCAATCCGGCGGCCGAGATCAGGAAACAGCTCAATCCATTCGAGCAGGCGGCCGCTGACGTCCGTTCCGGCGTCGATGCCGTGATGAAACCCAAGCCGGTCGTCGATCCCGCCACTTCGACAGAACAGGCAGCCGAGCCGCTGAAGAACGGCGCAACGACGATGCCGGGCGTCAGTCCGCCGGAGCCGACGCCGGCCACGCCGATCTTTCCGGCGATGACGGACGAGTCCGTCGTGGCACCGGCAGTGCAGGCGCAAACGACTGCAGCGGCCGTGCCGCAAAAAGCATCGGCGGCAAAGAAGAAGCCGGCGTCTGCGAAAGCAGCGGCTGCCGTGCCGGCCAAGCCGGCAAAGACCGCTGCGCCAAAGGCCGCCACGAAAGCTGAGCCGAAAGCTCAATCGGCAGCAACGAAGAAGCCGGCCGCCAGGAAAACGGCGGGAGCCGCAAAGTGAGCACTTCGGATAAGGAAAAGGACGAAATCGAGAAATCGTCGGCTCCGCTGATGGAGCATCTGATCGAGTTGCGCCGGCGGCTGATGTGGTCGATCGGCGGTTTCTTCGTCGCTTTTCTTGTGTGCTTCTTCTTCGCCAAGAAGCTGTTCAACCTGCTGGTCATTCCGTTCAGATGGGCTACGCAATGGGCCGGGCTCGACCCGCACAAGGTCGAGCTGATCTATACGGCACCGCAGGAATTCTTCTTTACCCAGGTCAAGCTCGCCATGTTTGGCGGCATGGTCATCGCCTTTCCGCTGATCGCCACGCAGATCTACAAATTCATCGCGCCCGGCCTCTACAAGAACGAGCGCAATGCCTTCCTGCCGTTCCTGATCGCCTCGCCGATCCTGTTCCTGATGGGCGCGTCGCTGGTCTATTTCTTCTTCACGCCGATGGTGATGTGGTTCTTCCTCGCCATGCAGCAGACCGGCACCAACGACCAGGTGCAGATTTCGCTGCTGCCGAAAGTGTCCGAATATCTCAGCCTGATCATGACGCTGATCTTCTCCTTCGGCCTGGTGTTCCAGCTGCCGGTGGTGACAAGCCTGATGACGCGGGTCGGCATGCTGTCGTCCACGGCCCTGGCCGAGAAGCGCAAATGGGCGATCGTCATCGCCTTCGTCGTGGCGGCGGTGCTGACGCCGCCCGACCCGATGAGCCAGATCGGCCTCGCCATTCCGACGATCCTGCTCTACGAGGTCTCGATCTGGTCGGCCCGGCTGATCGAACGCAGCAAGGAGCGCGACCGTGTGGCCCGCGAAAAGCAGGACGCCACCGAAGAGGTGGCCGAAAAGCCGGCGGACGCGTCTTCGACATAGGTTCGGTTGAAGCGGGCAGCATTTTTTTGCCGGCCATAGCAACTTTGTTCTTGCTTTGTGCCGGCAGCTATGCTACTAATTTAGGTATGGTGCCAATTGGCTCCAAAAACCCGCCTCTCGAGGCGGGTTTTTGTTTCCAGGGTTCTTTCGATCGAACGTTGCGCGTGCTGCCTACCTGAGGTCGGCGCGAAGGAACTCTGCCTTGACGTCTTGTATCGATGCGGTTTACGCCCTCTGGTCTTTGTTTTGGGCATTTCCTTGCCCCGAAACCGCCGTGCCGAGGACGAACAGACCATGCTTGACATCAAATGGATTCGCGACAACCCGAAGGCCCTTGTCGAGGCGCTCCAGAAGCGCTCGTGGTCGGCTGAGGATGCGCAGTCCACGGTCGACGACCTGATCGGCGCGGATGAGGCGCGGCGCGAGCATCTGACCGAGCTGCAGACCAGGCAGGAACGCCGCAACGCCGCATCGAAGGAGATCGGCAATGCCATGCGCTCGGGCGATGCAGCTCTTGCCGAAAGGCTGAAGGCCGAGGTCGGCGAGATTAAGGCCTTCATCCAGAATGGCGAGGCGCGCGAGCGCGAGCTCGACAAGGCGCTGAACGATGCGCTGGCAGTGCTGCCAAACGTGCCGTTCGACGACGCGCCGGTCGGCAAGGACGAGCACGACAACGTCGTCAAGCGTGTCGTCGGCGAGGTGCCGACGCGGCCGAACTGGGTGAAGGAGCATTTCGAGATCGGCGAAGTGCTCGGCATGATGGATTTCGAGCGGGCAGCACGGCTTTCCGGCTCGCGCTTCACCGTGCTCAAAAGCGGCCTGGCGCGGATGGAACGCGCGCTCGGCCAGTTCATGCTGGATCTGCACACCACCGAGCACGGCTATATAGAGATCCAGCCGCCGTTGATGGTGCGCGACGAGGTGCTTTTCGGGACCGGGCAACTGCCGAAATTCGAAGAGGATTTATTCTTCGTTCGGCACGGGGACGGCAGGCTTGGCCTAATCCCAACCGCCGAAGTGCCGCTCACCAATCTCGTTCGCGACGAGATCATGCCGCACGAAAAACTGCCGCTGCGCTATACGGCGCTGACGCCGTGCTTCCGCTCCGAGGCGGGCTCGGCCGGGCGCGACACGCGCGGCATGCTGCGCCAGCACCAGTTCTACAAGGTCGAGCTGGTGTCGATCACCGACCAGGAGACTTCGGTTGCCGAGCATGAGCGCATGACCGAATGCGCCGAGGAGGTGCTGAAGCGGCTCGGCCTGCCGTTCCGCACCATGACGCTGTGCACCGGCGACATGGGCTTTGGCGCGCGCAAGACCTATGACATCGAGGTCTGGCTGCCCGGCCAGAATGCCTATCGCGAGATATCGTCGTGCTCGGTATGCGGCGATTTCCAGGCGCGGCGCATGGACGCCCGCTACAAGGACAAGGACGGCAAGGGCAACCGCTTCGTCCACACGCTGAACGGTTCGGGCACCGCCGTCGGCCGCGCGCTCATTGCCGTCATCGAAAATTATCAGAACGAGGACGGCAGCGTAACCATTCCTGAAGCGCTTCGGCCTTACATGGGCGGTCTGGAAAAGATCGAATCATCGAAGTGACAAGCTTGTCGGCCCCGCGTTCCTTCGCGCCCCCCTCTGTCCTGCCGGACATCTCCCCCTCAAGGGGGGAGATTGCGCCGTCATCACAGCTTTCGCCAACTGTTGGCGTAGCAAGGAAGGCGGCGGCTACGGAATTGCCGATCTCCCCCCTTGAGGGGGAGATGCCAAGCGGTGGAAAAGAGGGCAGGACAGAGGGGGGTATCGTAGAGCGCTGCCGTCAATCCAATTCTGCAAAGGCGGTCTCATGCGCATCCTTCTGACCAACGACGACGGCATCCATGCCGAGGGCCTTGCGTCGCTCGAACGCATCGCGCGCACGCTGTCGGACGACGTCTGGGTGGTGGCACCGGAACAGGATCAGTCCGGCTATGCGCATTCGCTGTCGATCTCGGAGCCGCTGCGGCTCAGGAAAATCGGCGAAAAGCACTTTGCGGTGCGCGGAACGCCGACCGATTGCGTCATCATGGGCGTGAAGAAGATCCTGCCCGAAGCGCCTGACCTGATCCTGTCCGGCGTCAATTCCGGCGCCAACATCGCCGACGACGTCACCTATTCGGGCACGGTCGCCGGCGCCATGGAAGGCGCGCTGCTCGGCGTGCGATCGATCGCCATCAGCCAGGCCTATTCCTATGTCGGCGAGGACCGCGTCGTTCCCTACGAGACCACCGAAGCGCTGGCGCCGGCCCTGCTTGAAAAGCTCGTCGCCATGCCGTTGCCGGACGGCGTGCTGCTCAACGTCAATTTTCCGAACTGTGCGCCGGAAGAGATCGCCGGAACTGTAGTCACTTCGCAGGGGAAGCTGGTCCACAGCCTGTGGGTCGACGAGCGGCGCGACGGGCGCGGCCTGCCTTACTACTGGCTCCGCTTCGGCCGCGAGCCAGTCGAGGGCAAGCAAGGCACCGACCTCCATGCCTTGCGCAATCGGCTGGTGTCGGTGACGCCGCTGCAGCTCGATCTCACCGCGCATGAAATCCGCGATCAACTGGCCAAGGCGCTCGCATGAACTTGAACCACGCTGCAACGGTCGACGAGCGCGAAGGTTTCGCTGCCTTCCTGCTTCGCCTGCGCGGCAGGGGGACGGTGCCGAAGGCGCTGATCGCCGCCTTCGAGGCGACGCCGCGGCGCGGCTTTCTGTCTCCGCATTTCCACTCGATAGCCTGGTCGGACCGTATGCTGCCGATCGAATGCGGCGAGGCCATCGAAGGCGCCGACCTGCAGGCGGCGGTGATCGCGGCACTTGCCATCGAGCCGGGCAACCGGGTGCTCGAGATCGGCACCGGGTCCGGCTACACGGCGGCGGTGATGTCGCGGCTTGCCGCGCGGATCGTCACCATCGACCGTTACAAGACGCTGGCCGAACAGGCCCGGCAGCGCCTCGAGGCACTCGCCATCGGCAATGTCATCGTGCGCCAGGCGGACGGTTCCAACGGGCTGGCCAACGAAGCGCCGTTCGACCGCATCGTCGCCTGGGCGGCCTTCGACAGCCTGCCGCGCTTTCTCCTCGACCAATTGTCGAGCGGCGGCATCGTCATCGCGCCGATCGGACCCGACGAAGGCGAGCAGATGCTGGCCAAGCTGACCAAGGTCGGCAGCCGCTTCGAACGCGAGGATATCGGCCTGGTGCGCCTGCAGCCGATCCTGCACGGTGTCGCCGCGGTCATCTAGACTGTGTCGATATTCAGGTGAGGCCGGCCTGCAAAATGGCGGCTTCCTCCGCTTCCGGCCTTCGCCGGCCGAAGCATTCATAAGAGGTCGCGGCAGTTAAGGCTATGGCCGGCGTAGGCCGGTGCTCACGTACCCAAAAGTACGCTCCGCTCCGGTTCTCGGAACCCACCATTTTCGGCTCCGCCTGACCTGAATCTCGACACACCCGGCGCTCGATCCTCGAATATTTTAAGAAAATTTGCGTCTGATTCTACAGGTTTAACCGACCGGTAACATTAACGCGCTTTAATCACACTCAGTTGTACCGGGTCTGTGCGGGTTAGTGCGATGCAATTCAGTGTTTTGAAGGCAAACGGACGCAATCTGGCGCGTGGCTGCGCCGTCCTCATGATCGCAGGCGCTGCGACGGGGTGTAGTTCCCAGGTGGCGCGGTTCAACAGCGTCGATGACGTGTTCACCGCCTCGACTAACAACCAGCGCGCCATCATCGACAAGCAGGATGCTGCCCAGCCCTATCCGGGCGATGTTGCGGCCGCGCCGGTCGACGGCAGCCACACCCAGTCGGTCAGCCGCTCAAGCCTCGAACCGGTTACGGCGCAGCAGTTGCCACCGCCGGCTCCCGCCCTGGCACCCGCCGCCCGCCCGGTGCGTACCGCTGCCGCGCCGGCGATGGCGCCTGCCGCTCCTCGTGTCGACAGGACGGCAACCGGCACCGTCGCTCCGGCGGCAAGGCCGTTCAAGAACGCCGAGCCCGACGCGCCGCGCATGGCGACGGCCGCCGGCGCACCGCATGCAACCGAGATCGTCGTCAAGGACGGCGAGACCATTTCCGGCCTGTCTCGGCGCTACGGCGTGCCGGCCGATGCCATCATGAAAGTCAACGGGCTGAGCGCGACCAAGGGGCTGAAGACCGGCCAGAAGCTCGTCATCCCGGCCTATGCGTATTCGAGCAACGGCGCCACGCCGAAAGTCGCCGACGCCAAGCCCGCGAACGGCACCAGGCACGACCAGCCGGCCGACGCGCCGGAGAAGGTGGCCGTGCTGCCGCAGCAACCGAAGCTCAGGGAAGGCAAGTCTGCCGCGCAGGTGGACGCCTCGGCTGCCGCGAGCCAGCCGAAGGATGGAAAGGCCGCGCCCAAAGTGGCTTCGGCGACGGCCAAGCCAGCCGGTGCCGGCGGCACCTACACGGTTCAGCAAGGCGATACGCTGTCGGCCATCGCCAGAAAGACCGGCGTCGGCGTCGTCGCGTTGAAGCAGGCGAACGGCATGCAGGATGGACTGCTCAAGATCGGCCAGACCCTGAAAGTGCCGGCAGGCGGAACCGCTGTTGTCGCCGGTGCGAAGCCGGCAAAGGTCGATCCGGTGACGACGGCCACCACCCAGCCGCCTGCCAAGGCCACGCCGACGCAGACGCTCGCCTCCTACACGCCGCCAAAGAAGGACGCGAAAGTCATCCAGCAGGCCGAGGACGACGACGCGGTGGCGCCGGACGCAACGGGCATCGGCAAGATGCGCTGGCCGGTGCGCGGCCGCGTGATCTCAAGCTTCGGCGGCGGCAAGGACGGCGTCGACATTGCCGTGCCCGAGGGGACGCCGGTCAAGGCAGCTGAAAACGGCGTCGTCATCTATGCCGGTGACGGCCTCAAGGAATTCGGCAACACAGTGCTGGTGCGTCACGAAAACGGCCTGGTCACCGTCTACGGCCACACCAGCTCGATCGAGGTGCAGCGCGGCCAGAAGGTCAAGCGCGGCCAGGAAATCGCCCTGTCCGGCATGAGCGGCACCACCGACTCGCCGAAACTGCATTTCGAAGTGCGCAAGAACTCGGCGCCGGTCGATCCTTCGACCTATCTCGAATAGATGACGAAAGCGATTTGCGGGCCACCTGACCTTCAGCCCGCCGAGGAAGTCCGCTCCGCAAGGTGCGGGCTTCTTCTGCTGTTAGTCGTTGAGCGGCTAATCCTTGAGCGGCTTGCCGAGCCGGCCTGCCAGATCCTGGGTGAACTGCCAGGCGACGCGGCCCGAACGGCTGCCCCGCGTCGTCGCCCATTCCAGCGCCTCGGCGCGCAGCGTCTCGGGATCGATGGCGAGATCGTGATGGCGGACATAGCCGTCGATCATATCGAGATATTCGTCCTGCGAACATTTGTGGAAGCCAAGCCACAGGCCGAAACGGTCCGACAGCGAAACCTTTTCCTCGACCGCTTCGGACGGATTGATCGCCGTCGAGCGCTCATTATCGATCATGTCGCGCGGCAACAGATGCCGCCGGTTCGAGGTGGCGTAGAAGATGACGTTGGCCGGGCGGCCCTCGACGCCGCCTTCAAGCGCTGCCTTCAGCGATTTATAGGACGTGTCGTCATGGTCGAATGACAGGTCGTCGCAGAACAGGATGAAGCGGAAGGGTGCTGCCTTCAGCAGGCCCATCAGCTTCGGCAGCGTGTCGATGTCTTCGCGATGGATCTCGATAAGCTTGAGCGGCAGATCGAGGTTGGCCGAAGCGTTGACCGCGGCGTGCACCGCCTTGACCAGCGACGATTTGCCCATGCCGCGCGCGCCCCACAACAGCACGTTGTTGGCAGCATAGCCTGAGGCAAAGCGCTCGGTGTTGTCGACCAATATGTCGCGGACGCGATCGACCCCGCGGATCAGGCCGATGTCGACGCGGTTGACCTTGAGCACCGGCTCCAGATAGCCGGGATCGGCCTGCCAGACGAAGCAATCGGCCTCGCCGAGGTTGGTTTGCGGCACCGGCGGCGGGGCGAGGCGAGCGACCGCCTCGATCAGGCGGTCGAGCTTCTGGCTCAGGGTATCGATGGTGCTGTCGGTCATCTCTTGTCTTTTTTGTTTCGCTTTCGGGATGGTGCGGCAGGCCAACCTACCTGATTTCAGCGGTTTCGAAACTCGTCCCAAGCATTTGTTCGGGCATGATCTTTTGCGGAAACCGAGCGTCGCTTTTCGGGATCACCCTCTAACACGGCTCACCAGGCCGGAAAAGCAGCCGATTTGCCCGGCGGCGCAGTTGCATTGGCAACGTTACCGACTATATTCCGGCCAAATTTGGCGGGGCCGTCAAATTCCCAGAACGGTTAAGGCGGCTGTTTTTAAAATTCAGGAGTACCTCGATGTTCGTGACACCGGCATACGCCCAAGGCATCGGCGGGGACTCGTCCGCAATGTTTATCCAGATCGTGCCGTTTGCTCTGATTTTCGTGATCATGTATTTTCTGATCATCCGGCCGCAGCGCACGCAGCTAAAGAAGCGCGGCGAGATGCTGGCGGCGGTTCGTCGCGGCGATACCGTTGTCACCGGCGGCGGCTTGGTCGGCAAGGTGACCAAGGTGATCGACGATAACGAGCTGGAGATCGACCTTGGCGGCGGCACCAAGGTGACGGCGCTGCGCTCGACGATCGCCGACGTACGCGTCAAGGGCGAGCCGGTGGCAAACCAGAACGCCAAGAAATAACCGAATTGTCGGCGGAACGATCCGCCAGTACGCCCTGACGGACGACGCCATATGCTTTATTTTTCGCGCTTCAAGATGATCCTGATCTGGCTGGCCGTGGCCGCCACAGTGGTCCTCGCTGCGCCCAACCTTTTTTCCGCCAGCACGCTGGCCAAGCTTCCCGACTGGGTGCCGAAGCGGCAGATGACGCTCGGCCTCGACCTGCAGGGCGGCTCGCACATCCTGCTCAGGATGGATCCGAACGATCTGATCAAGGATCGGCTGGAGACGACGCGCGACGAAATCAGGACGCTGCTGCGCGATGCCAAGATCGGCTATACCGGCCTTGCCGGGTCGGGGCGCACGGTGCAGGTCCGCATCACCGATCCCGCACAGATCGACGCCGCCAAGAACGCATTGAAGCCGTTGACCAATCCGGTGGCGGCCGGCCTGTTCAGCGGCGGCTCCGTCCAGGAGATGACCCTGGATGATTCCGAGGCCGGCCTGCTTAAATTCACCGTCACCGATGCCGGCATCAAATACCGTACGTCGACGGCGCTGACCCAGTCGATCGAGGTCGTCAGCCGTCGTGTCAACGAACTGGGAACGACCGAGCCGATCGTGCAGCGGCAAGGGGACGACCGCATCCTTGTGCAGGTGCCTGGTTTGCAGGACCCGCAACGGCTGAAGGAAATTCTCGGCCAGACCGCCAAGCTGACCTTCCAGATGGTCGACCAATCGATGCCGGTGCAGGATGCGCTGAACGGCCGTCCGCCGCCGGGGTCCTCGGTGCTGTATTCGCAGGACGATCCGCCGGTTCCGTATCTGATCGAGAACCGCGTCATTGTTTCGGGTGAAAACCTCGTCGATGCCCAGGCGACGTTCAACTCGCAGACCAATGAGCCGGTGGTTTCGTTCCGCTTCGATTCCAAGGGGGCGCAGCGGTTCGGCCAGGCGACAGCGCAGAATGTCGGCAAGCTGTTTGCCATCATCCTCGACAACCAGGTGATTTCGGCGCCGCGGATCAACGAACCGATTCCTGGCGGTTCCGGCCAGATATCGGGGAATTTCACCGCCGAGAGCGCCAACGATCTCGCCGTGCTGCTGCGCGCCGGCGCCTTGCCGGCGACGCTCACCGTGATCGAGGAGCGCACCGTGGGGCCTGGCCTCGGCCAGGACTCCATCCATGCCGGCAAGGTCGCCGGCATCATCGGCTCGATCCTAGTGGTGGCGTTCATGTTCGTCGCCTACGGTTTCCTCGGCTTCCTCGCCAACATCGCGCTGGCGGTGCATGTCGCGATGATCGTCGGGCTGCTGTCGCTGCTTGGCGCGACGCTGACCTTGCCGGGTATCGCCGGTATCGTGCTGACCATCGGCATGGCGGTCGATTCGAACGTGCTGATCTATGAGCGTATTCGCGAGGAGCGACGTGCCGGCCGCTCGGTGATCCAGGCGATCGATACCGGCTTCAGCAAGGCGCTGGCGACCATCGTCGATTCCAACGTCACTTCGCTGATTGCCACCGTGGTGCTGTTCTACCTCGGCACCGGGCCGGTGAAGGGTTTTGCCGTCACCTATGCCATCGGCATCCTGACCACGGTCTTCACCGCCTTCACCTTCACGCGCCTGCTGGTGTCGATCTGGCTTCGCCGCGCCCGTCCGAAGGAGTTGCCACGCGCGCCGGTGACCTTCATTCCGCCGGGAACGAAAATTCCGTTCATGGGCATCCGCCGCTGGACGTTCACGCTCTCGAGCGTGCTTTCGGTGCTGTCGGTCATCGGCTTCATGACCATCGACATCAATTACGGCATCGATTTCAAGGGCGGCTCGCTGATCGAGGTGCAGTCCAAGGCCGGCAATGCCGATCTGGCCGACATCCGCGGCAGGCTAACGGAACTCAATATCGGCGAGGTGCAGGTTCAACAATTCGGCGAGCCGAACGACGTTCTGATCCGCGTCGGTACCCAGGAGGGCGGCGAGAATGCCGAGCAGACCGTCATCGACAAGGTGCGCGGCGAGCTGCAGGACCAGTATGATTTCCGCCGCGTCGAAGTGGTCGGGCCGACGGTCTCGGGCGAGCTTGCCAAGCAAGGCACCATTGCCATGCTGGTCGCGCTGCTCGGCATCCTGATCTATGTCTGGTTCCGCTTCGAATGGCAGTTCGCGGTCGGCGCCATCGTTGCGACCGTTCACGACGTGGTCATGACGATCGGCTTCTTCGTCCTCACCGGCCTCGAATTCAACCAATCGTCGCTGGCGGCGATCCTTACCATCATCGGTTATTCGCTCAACGATACGATCGTCGTCTATGACCGCGTTCGCGAGGATCTGCGAAAATACAAGCGAATGCCGCTGCCGCAATTGCTGAACAACGCCATCAACGAGACGCTGTCGAGGACGACGCTGACCTCGGTGACAACGATCCTGGCGCTGCTGGCCCTGGTGCTGTTCGGCGGCGAGGTGATCCGCTCGTTCACCATGGCCATGCTGTTCGGCGTCGTGTTCGGCACCTATTCGTCGATATTCATCGCCGCGCCGCTGCTCATCCTGTTCAAGTTGCGGCCGCAGGCCGCGGCGTCGGACGAGGAAAAGCCGGTGGGCGGCGGCAAAGCCATAGCCACCTGACGGCTTGCCTCAAAAGTGGCCAAGGGCATCGTCATCCGCGAGGCGCATTTCCCCGGCCGCGCACCGATCGAGGCTTACGGCAATGGCGGTTTCCGCTTTGCCGACATGTCGCATCGCGGCTCGCTGCTGTGCCTGCCTTCTGGCATCTATGGCTGGGAGCCGGCCGATCCGTTGGCGCTGACGGCAGCGGATTTCACCAAGCTGTTCAACGAGGCCGCCAAGGTCGAGATCCTGCTGGTCGGCAGCGGCAAGGACCTGAGGCCGTTGCCGGCCGCGCTGCGTGCCGCGCTGAAGGACGCCGGCATTTCCGCCGATCCGATGTCGACCGGGGCGGCTGTGCGGACCTACAATGTGCTGCTGGCGGAAAACCGCGCCGTGGCCGCAGCACTCATCGCCGTCGACTGACGTGGCCGAAAACACCAAAGTCGCCATGGAGACGGTGCGCGCCGCCGATCATGACCGCTATCTGACCGCGCTCTACGCGCCCGAAGACAAGCGGGACGCGCTGTTTTCGCTCTATGCCTTCAACGCCGAAATTGCCGGCATACGCGATCGCATCCGCGAAGCGCTGCCGGGCGAGGTCCGGCTGCAATGGTGGCGCGATGTCATCGCCGGCCAAGAGGATGGGGCTGAGGTCGGCCATCCCGTGGCGGACGCGCTAAGGGCGACTATTTCCACTCATCGCCTGCCCAAGGCTGCTTTCGACAATATGCTCGAAGCGCGCATCTTCGATCTCTATGACGACCCGATGCCGTCGCGCACCGACCTCGAAGGCTATTGCGGCGAGACTGCCGCCGCGCTCATCCAGCTTGCGGCGATCGTGCTCGATCCGGTCCAAGCACCACGCTTTGCCGAACTTGCCGGCAGGGCAGGTTGTGCGCAGGCGATGACCGGTCTCCTGCTTCTGCTGCCGCTGCATCGCAAGCGGGGACAGTGCTTTGTCCCGGCCGATATTTTGGCGGCGGCGGGATCGTCGCCGCAAGAGTTCGTTACAGGTGACGGCGGGCCGGGCGCGGAACGCGCCGTTGCCGCGATGATCGCGCTGGCACGGGAACATCTTTCCGCTTTCGAGCAGGGGGCGTCCGTTTTGCCGGTTTCATTGCGCCCGGCCTTTCTGCCGCTGGCTCTTTCGGGCGCCTATCTCGACAAGATGGAGCGCGCCCGCCACTCACCGCTTGATAGCGCGGTGCGGCTCTCTGTCCTGCGCCGGCATTGGCTTTTGTTCCGGCGAGCGACGCGAGGCTGGCCGGCCGCATAGAGGCTGCCGCGTAGCCAACCTGATCGTTATTCCGCCGCTTCCGCCCGAAAAGGCAGCCCCAGCCATTCGCGGCAGTCGGCGAGCGCGCGCGATGTCACCGCGTGCCGCTTGGCGACCGTCTTGTCCTTGCCACGCAGCCGCTTGCCCTCGATCTTTGGCGCGTCCACGGGCGGGAACAGGCCGAAATTGACATTCATCGGCTGGAAGGAGCGCTTCCCCGGCTCGTCGTCGGAGACAATATGGCCACCAGTGATGTGGTTGAGCAGCGCGCCGAAAGCGCTGGTCAAGGGCGGCAGCGACGGCGCGTGGCCAAGCCTTTCGGCGGCGGCAAAGCGCCCGGCAAGCAGGCCGATGGCGGCACTCTCGACATAGCCTTCGCAGCCAGTGATCTGGCCGGCAAAACGCAAGCCGGGTCGCGATTTCAACTGCAGCGACGCATCGAGCAGCGTCGGCGAATTGATATAGGTGTTGCGGTGCAGGCCGCCGAGGCGGGCGAACTCGGCGTGTTCCAGCCCGGGAATGGTGCGGAATATGCGCACCTGCTCGGCATGCTTCAGCTTGGTCTGGAAGCCGACCATGTTGTAGAGCGTGCCCAGCGCATTGTCCTGGCGGAGCTGGACGACGGCATACGCCTTTACAGACGGATTATGCGCATTGGTCAGTCCCATCGGCTTCATCGGCCCGTAGCGCAATGTCTCGACGCCGCGCTCGGCCATCACCTCGATCGGCAGGCAGCCGTCGAAATAGGGCGTGCCTTCCCATTGCTTGAATTCGGTCTTCTGGCCGTCGACCAGCGCCTGCACGAAGGCAAGGTACTGCTCCTTGTCCATCGGGCAGTTGATGTAATCCTTGCCGGTGCCGCCGGGACCGACCTTGTCGTAGCGCGACTGGAACCAGCAGATATCCATGTCGATCGTGTCGAAATGGACGATCGGCGCGATGGCATCGAAAAAGGCGAGCGCGTCGGCGCCGGTTGCTTCCGCAATCGATTGGGCGAGCGAAGGCGCCGTCAGCGGGCCGGTGGCAACGATCGCCTGGTCCCACTCCGCCGACGGCAGGCCGGGCACTTCCTCGCGACGAATGGTGATGAGCGGGTGGGCTTCGAGCTTTCTGGTGACCGCTTCGGAAAATCCGTCGCGGTCGACGGCCAGCGCACCGCCGGCCGGCACCTGATGGGCGTCGCCGGCGCTCATGATCAGTGAACCAGCCAGCCGCATTTCGGCGTGCAGCAGGCCGACGGCATTGGTTTGCGCATCGTCGGAGCGGAAGGAGTTGGAACAGACGAGCTCGGCCAGCCCGTCGGTCTTATGCGCGTCGGTACCGCGGACGGGGCGCATTTCATGCAGGACAACGGGAACGCCGGCTTCGGCCGCCTGCCAGGCGGCTTCGGAGCCGGCGAGACCGCCGCCGATAACGTGAATGGGGTTCTTGTCCATGAGCGCCGAAATAGTCGCTTGGCGCAAGGATTGCAATTGCCAGGGATCGCACCGCAAGTGGGCTGCTGCGGAATATTGCCCAAAACAACAACACCCGCCGGGGGAGGAGGTCCGGCGGGTGTCGTTTTGTTGGTCGATCCTCGGGAGGAGGTGAAGATCGACCGTATTCGTCATCGCCGGGGAGGAGGTCGGCTTTGACGAAATTCCTTTCGCCATTTGAAAGGGTGCGAAACCCTTTTTGAAACAGCGCCCGCCGGGGGAGGAGGTCCGGCGGGCGCCGTTTTTGTGGTCAACCCTCGGGAGGAGGTGAAGGCTGACCGTATCCGTCAGGGTCGGGGAGGAGGTCGACCCTGGCGAAATTCTTGTGGTTAGATCGCCCTGCGAGCGACCATCTTGATCTCGTCGCGGACGATGCCGAGATCGTTGAGCTGGCGATTCGACAGGCGACCCAGCTCGGTAACCGTCTCGCGGTAGACGCGCCAGTTACGATAGTTGCGGATCAGGTTCATTGTCGTTCTCTTTTCAAAACTGGTTCGGACCATTTGCGGCCCGAAGGATTAGACCGCCTTGCGGGCGACGTAGTGAATGTCGCTGCGGCTGATGCCGAGGTCGGTCAGTTCACGGGTGCTCAGGCGGTTCAGCTCGGACACGGTGTCCCTATAGCGGCGCCAGTTGCGATAGTTGCGGATCAGGTTCATGGTAGTCTCGTTTCGTCTTTCTTTCGGATCATTCCGTCATTGTGTGCACCGTGAAAATAGGTGGGGTCATATCGATTTAAAAGCGCTATTGGTGCATGGCAGCAATGCAAATTGTGCAATGCAGCATTAACGCGCGTCCGGTTTTCCGCCCAGATCGGAAAACGCCGTTAGGTCAAACGCTTGGCCGGACGAGCTAAAAGAACCAAGCAAAGGGGGAGGGGCATGGCGAGCTATTCGTCACGGGTCAGGTCGGATATCGCGCGATGGCAGCAGGCTGGCCTGATCGACGCGCCGACAGCCGAGGCTCTAACGCGCGACGTCGAGGCAAACGAACGCAAATCGCTGAGTTTCGGCTCGATCCTGGCGATGATGGCGGCGCTGCTGTTCGGCGCAGCTATCCTGATCTTTATCGCCGCCAACTGGGAAGTCATCCCGCGGCTGGTGCGGGTCGCGGCACTTTTTGCCGTTATCCTTGCCGGCTATGTCGGCGGCGCGGTGCTGAAGATGCGCGACCATGCGGCGATCGGCGAAGCACTGTGGATCGTCGCGGCGGCAGCGTTCGGCGGATCGATCGCGCTGATCGGCCAGATGTATCATTTGTCGGGCGACGAGGCCTCGGCCTTGATCACCTGGGGCGCCGGCACGGCGCTGGCGGCGGTGGCGCTGCGCTCAAACCCGCTGACCGTCGCTGCCGTCGGCATCGCCGATGCCTGGCTGTTCCTGAGAGGGTTCGACTACTTCCGGCGCACGGAATTTCCGCATCTCTTCGTGGTCATGGCGCTAATTCTGTTCGCCGTTTCGTTCTGGACGCGCAGCCAGGCGGCGCGCCACCTGATCATCCTGTCGGTGCTTTTCTACCTCGTGCTGTTGGCCATGGAATACGACACGCTGCAAGTCGCCATCCCGCTCGTTGCCGCATCGGTGCTGCTTTTTACCGCTGCGATCTTTGCTGCCGGGCCGGTCGAGAGGGTTTTGCAACTCGGCGGCAGGTTGCCCTTGCACGCGCTGATCGGCTTTCTCACCGGCCTGGCGATGATCCAATTCGAACTGGCGGATGAAAGCAGCTACAATAGCGGCTTCGCCATTGCCTCGGCTGTTGCGCTGGCCGGCATCGTCGCGGCGATCGTGCTGGGCGGCCGCGAGAGCCGGGGACTGCGCTGGGTTGCCTATACGGGCTTCGCCTTCGAACTCGCCATCATCTACGTGGTGATGCTGCAATCAATGCTCGACACCGCAGGCTTCTTCCTTGCGGCGGCGGTGCTTCTCGCCGTTCTTGCTTTCATTATCATCCGCATAGAAAAGCGCATGAACGCCTCGAACATGACAGGAGCGGCGGCATGATGACCGGCAAAAGACTGATCATCTCGGCGCTGGTCCTGGCGCTCGTCCAGATCGGCTTTCTGAGCTGGATCATCGCCGGACGCGCGGCGATCCTGCGCGATGGCAAGCAGGTCCTGCTCAAGGTCGAGCCGATCGATCCGCGCGATCTCTTGCGCGGTGACTACATTCTGCTCGGCTACGATATTTCGCGCATACCGGTGAAACTGATCGGCAACATTCCGGCCGGCAAGCTTTCCAGCGAGGAAACGTCGATCGTGGTCAGGCTGAAGCAGGGCGCCGATGGCTATTGGGGGCCGACCGCGGCTTGGTTCGGGCAAGCGCCGGTGCCCGCAGCATCCGATGAAGCCGATATCGTCGGACATGTCTTCGAGGGCTGGAATATCAGCCAGGGAGCAACGACGATCGCGCCGGATTACGGCATCGAGCGCTTCTATCTGCCGGAAGGCGAGGGGATGGCGATCCAGAACGACATGCGGGTGCGGCCGTTCGGCATCCGGGTGGCGATTGCGGCCAACGGCACCGCGCAGATCAAAGCGCTGGTGGATGGCGACAAGACACTGTTCGAGGAGCCGCTTTACTAGATCGCACTACGGCCTTGGCAATGATCCTCCTTCGCCAAGGCTTCGGAGGAGCTTCGAGTGGCCTGCCACCCGAAGCTCGAATAGCGAAGGGTGGTGCGGATGAAGGGACTCGAACCCCCACGCCTTTCGGCACTGGAACCTAAATCCACTACCGGGTGATGGGATGGTGCGGGTAGAGGGACTCGAACCCCCACGATTGCTCGCCAGAACCTAAATCTGGTGCGTCTACCAATTCCGCCATACCCGCCGATATGGTGACCTGTGCCACGTCCATGCCACAAGCCATGTCACAAGTTCAAGGCCTTGGCACCTTTCTTCGTGGGCGGTAAGGTCCCTTTCAATGCGGGGGGATGGTGCCGTGAAGAAGTATGCGCTCATACTGGCTTTTTTGAGCCTGATCTCTCAGAACACATTTGCTGCAGACATGGCGGGGAGCGGGCTAGGGGTGCTCACATGCGCCGAGATCACGCGGATGCATAATCAAGACGGCGGCACGGAGGTTTACACATTTGTTTGGGCGCAGGGATACATGAGTGGCGCAAACGTGGAGAGATTAGTGCGCCGCGAGAACACCCGGGATTTGGGGGCGGTGTCGAACAGTGGCCAGATAGCGTATCTGCTAAACTATTGTGACAGAAATCCGCTCGAACCCTACTGGTTCGCCGTGAAAGTCCTCATGGATAGTTTGCCAGAGCACCAGCTGGCCAAATAGTCGCAACTTCAAGCCCGCTTCTTCACGACCTTGAGCTTTACTGGTGTCGTCATCCGGTCGAGCGCATCGGCCCCGACCTCAAGGTTCTTCGGGCTCAGCTTCACGTACCGCTGGGTAACCAGAAGGCTGGAGTGATCCATCCATTCCTTGATGCGGTTCGCGTCGATCCCGGCGATGGCCAAGCGGCTGGCGCAGGAGTGACGGAAGACGTGTAGTGGCTGGGTCACGTCGAGGTATCGCCCGCCGAGGTGTTCGTAGACCTTGGTGAGCTGGGCCACGGCCCACTTGTATTTGAAGTCACCGAATGGCCGGTCGACGTTCGTGCTGTGGATGCGGCGGCGCTCCAGGGCCAGGGCGGCGCGCTTGGTGAGCGGGATGACACCGAACGATCCGTTCTTCCTGTTCTCCAGCCGCAGCCGACCACCGTGGATGGTCTTCCAGTCGACCGTCAGGGCCTCCTCAATGCGCGCCCCGGTGTCGACGAGGAAGATGACGAGGTCATAGAGCTGGTCGAGACCACGGTGCTTTAGGTGGGTCAGGATTGGATCTTCCTCGCCGAACTCGAAGTAGTTGACCGAGCCGGCGCTCTCGCGGAACTTCTCGCAGTACGGGACGCCGGGGATGATCTCGCGCTGCACGGCGACACGCATCATGGTGCGGCCGGCCGAGACCTTCCGGTTGATCGTGGCGTTCTCATTGCCGAGAGAGCGGCAGTGGTCGACGTAGCTGTAGAAATCGGCCGACTTGATCGAGGTGATCAGGCGGGCGCGGCCTAGGAAGTCGGTGAACAGCTTGCCGTTGCGCACGAGGAAGCTCGAAGCCTTGGCGTTCTTGGCCGACCACCGGGTCTTGGTGACCTCGTCGAAGAGATCGCCCAGCGTCTCGATCCGCCCGCCGCCTTGAACCACAGCATTGGTGGCCTCAGGCAGCGGGCGACCCATCTTGTCCGCATGGCGAGCGTCAGCCTCCCACGCCTTGGCCTTGGCCTCGGTCTCGAAGAACGGCCGGTGACGGACACCGGACAGCTTGACGTCGACTTGGAAGCCCTTGCCGCGTGGATTGACTGACATTATCAGCTCCCTAGGATTTGGATGAGGGTGTTGTAGACGCGGACGCCTCGTGGGGTCAGCTTGACCCGCTTGAAGCGCCTGTCCATTGCGTCTTCGTACAGCTCGATGAGGCCGTAGCCGTCGACAAGAGCCGGCACCTGCTTGCCCGTTTGGGGGTCCTTCTGGAGAACCTTCCGGGTCGGGCTGAGTGCGTCGAGGTTGCGAGTGATGGTGCCACCATCGCCTAGGTCGGCGCGCTGGCTGTATTCCCTGATGGTGAGGTCAGGCTGGGCCGCAACGTGGAGAAACAGGGCAATCTGGTTGGCCTGCATCTCCTTATTGAGCTTTCGGAACTCTTCGATAAACGCGATGAACTTCCGAGCTGTCTTGTTCTCCACAGGCGTAGATATCGTCTTGGTCATGGTCTTGTCCTCTCCCTGCCATAGTCATGGCTTCTGTAGGCTTATCCCAGTACCGCATCTTCTGCAACAGCGGAGATATAAGCCCCCGTAATCTCCGCTGTTGCGTCCTAACTAGGCTATCGAACTACGCTGCGATCCGTTCCGCCAGGAGGCTCACAGGGTAGGCGTTCAGCTCGGTGATGCCGCTGTCGATCAGGGCCTCAGGAGCGGCAACCTTGACGACCTTAATGCCGCGTCGGGCTGCCTGATGGGTGAGCCAGAAACCATCGCGCTGGGTGTCCGCGACGGGCTCAGACATCATGTCGAAGGCGCTCGGCAGCATCTTGGAGAAATAGCCGAGGACCGTATCGTACTCGTTAGGAACGTTCGGGCTGTCCCATGGCGAAGCGGGTATCTCAGCCTGAGCAGGGGGTGCGGCGGGCTTGAAGGAACCTCCGCTCATAACCGTAAGAGCCTCTGCAATTTGCGAGAGGTGATGAATAATCTGTACTGCATGCACTGCGGTCATCATGCTGTTCTGCTTTCCTGAGGGTGCGAGCGACCCAGAGCGGGGGCTCATGCCGGCTCATTACCGATCGTTAACATTTGTGTCTACGCGTGAACTGTCCACTTTGGACAGGTTAGAAGATGCTTGAATAACGAGCTGCTCAAGCTTCCCATAGAAGCCTTTGACAAGCGGCAGATCACTTCCGATTAGGAGTGGAATCGCTCGCCGGCCGTTTGTGACCACCTTCACCCTGCCAAGCTCCTCAAGGGCATGAATGTGGCGGATCACGGTGGTACGCGGCAGGCTGGTTGCCGCAGCGAGAGCAGTCACATCCATAGGTCGCCCTTGGTAGTTCCCAAGTCGGATTGCCATCAAGACGATGTGCATGTCCCGGCTGGTGCCGAGCTTGTCAAGTTCGGTGGTCAGGCCGAGAACCAACTCGATAACGGCCACCCGCTTCAATCTTTCCTTGGCTGTTATGTTCGGCATTGGCGTGATCCCTGCATTGGTCCTTTAGAAGGACGTAATGCACGGATGTAGGAGGCGCGAGGTTACCTTCGTAGGGTCTCGCGCCTCTCCTAACTATGCCACCTGCAGGTGGTACCGGGCGTACTTCTGGCCGGTGTGGTCCAGCTTCAGCTCGGTGATGATCTTGTGCCCGAGGCGCTTCAGTTCGAGGACGCGGGCCGGCAACTGGCGACACCGCAGCACCCCCTGGGCTTCGAGCGACGTGATGGCACCCTTGCGGCGCAGGAGAGCGAGGACCGACTTTGTCATGGGTGCGGTCGGTTCCTTGGCGTCGATCACCTCGAACTCGTCGGGGTAGAGATTGGCGGTGGTGCCCGTGGAGCTGACGGCTTCAACCAGCCCATGAAGGTCTGGCTCGGTGATGGTCACGGTGCTGCCCGTGGAGAACCCATCGGTGTGCTCGGCCCACGCCGGCTCGATGATGCGGATGCGCTGGCCTTTGAAAAATTCATTCTTGAGCTTGAACATTGTGCTGTTGCCTTTGAGAGTTGCTGAATATTTGGATCCCGGTAGACCGCCCGAACCGGGCAGCCGACCAGAGGCAAGGAATGTGCCACCATTAGTTGAAGCGGGAGCCGACGACTTCCCAATACTGGCCGCAGCGGGTGCGCCGCTTGGTCAGCTTGGTGCCGTAGGTGGCCGGCCGGTACTCGTCGAGGTAGCCACGGAGGAAGGTGATCGCCTTGCCCTCGTTGAAGAACTGTTCGCTGATGTGGGTCACTCCGGGTCTCCGTTCATGATCGCTTCGAGGGCCGCAATGGCTGCCTCAGGGGTTGAGCCAAACGCATAGATGCCTTCGATCTGCGCGTAGTATTTGGTCGTGGCGTCGGGCTCCCAATCAGGGCCGGTCTCGCCGACGATCATTCTCTCGTCAGGTGCCTGGGTCATGCCGCCACCTTCCAAGCGGTGATGCGCTCGACCTTCATCTTGCGGACCTCGACCTTGCCGCCGCGACCGGCCAACAGGCGGGCGACCACGATGGCTGAGCCCTTCTTGGCGTGGAACCCGAGGGTGGTTGTGATGCCCCCGGTGTACTCGGCGAAGAGGTGCCATTTGTTGCCCCGCTCGGAGCGCTCAGGCATTCTCTGGATGACGTAGGTTGGACGTGGGATCATGGTGAGACCTCGCGATAGGTTGTGGTTGGACGCCTGCCCTTGATCCAAGGCGGCGTGATCTTCAGGAATGTGCGGCCGGCGTAGGTGACTGTCTGGGTCACTCGTCTTCTGCCTGCCGCTTGTTGCGGCGCTCCCACTCCCTGACGAGGAAGGCGGGGACGCAATCTGGTGGTGTGTTGGTGATCTGGTTGCGCTCGATGACCTCGGTTGGCAGCTCGACCATGAGCGGAGCGACCGGCGCTTCGAGACCACAGAGCCCATTGAGGAGCCCTGCGAGATCGTCGCGGTCGTCGATGCGGAGGGTATAGGTGCCGCTTGGTGGCAGCCCGAGGGACTTGCGGTGACCCTCGGCGTCGGCCTTCATGGTGAACCACTGGCGAGCGACGTTGTAGACGATCATTTGCCTCGTCCCTCTTCCATGGCTTGGGTGACGTGGACCAGCGTGTCCGGCCCGATGATGGTGGCTTGCCGGCCAAACCTCAGGACCGTGTAGCAAGGCCTCAGGTCGCGGTGAGCGAGTGGTGGGGACACGTCCTGCGCCCCGTTGCGCCAGTTCTTCATTAGATGCGGTCCGAGTTGCTGCACTGGTTGACGAAGTCGTCGAGGTTGTTGGCTGCCGTCTCCGCGTCGGTTCGGCCATCATCCCCATCACGGATTAAGTCCCGAGCCTCAGCCATGGGTGCGAGGATGGCGTTCATGATCTCGTCGGCATCGGCGAACGTCGTGAAGTCGCCAACAGCCATCGCCAGCCCTTCCTCGTCGCGGCCATAGATGGTCCAGAAGACCGGCTTGGTGATCCCGGCAGCAGCGCGGCGCTGTTCAGCCTCACGCTCGGCACCCTCGGGTGTGCAGGCCTTGTCGCCGATGGTGGCGATGAACTCAGGCTCCCCGAGGTAGCTCTCGATATGGTCGCCGAAGTCGACGCATGGGCGGATTTCGAAATACTGGAACTTCATGACTGTGCCTCAGCGATGAACGCGGCGGCGCAGAAGCCGGCGATCAGGGACCAGAGGGCGGCAGCGACTGCGATTTCCATAGCGGAGCCTTTCGGATGATGGGAGAGTGTCCTTTAGCGGAGACGTTAGTCGATAACAAAGCCGGAGCTGTCGCGCTTGGCGTCATTGCCCTTGGCGTAGAGGCCGACGATGACCCCTTTGGCGTCAGTGAAGCGCATGTCGGTCTCGTCGCCGTCGATGACGGGCCGGTTCATCATGCGTGTCTGGCCTTCGAGGTGATCGCCTGTCAGGCTGTCGCGCAGCGCCTTGGTGCGATAGACCACAGCGATGTTTGTGCCAGTGTCTTTCGCCGCAGCGATGACCGCGTCCTGATAGCGTGGTGACGCCTCAGAATAGGAAAGGGTCAGCGAGTAGTTGGCCGGCAGCGCCTTAGAGACGCGCTTGTAGACCTTGGTGTAATCGTAGAATTGCACCTCAGGGAACGCCTCAAAGATGGACGCGAAGCGCTGGCCGTCGCGGTAGCAAGGATGCGCGGTTTCCCAAAGTATGTCCGACGTGCCGTTAAGGCGCACGGCCGGCTTAAGACCATGCTTGGCAGCCTTGCGAGCAAACCGACCGATATCCCGCACCAATTCAGCTAGGAAGGCTTCGCGGCTGGCGAGATATCGTTGCGTCTTGGCAATGCGCGCCAGATTGATGTTTGGCGTGTAGGAAGCGCGGCCAGCCTTGACCAGACAGCCGCCGCCATGGTTCGGATCACAGCCGGCCAGCGTGGCCATGCTGCAGAGATTAGCGCCGCCAGCCATGCGGGCCGGTGCCAAGTACATAATGGCGGTTACAAATTCGCCAGCTTTATCGCCCTTGATAGTCTTGGCGTTGCCACCGGAGCGAACCGTTGCACTGTGGAAAGGCTTCATTTGATTGGTCCTTAAGATGTTTCCAAGCATGTCCTTAGGACAAGCCAAGAAACACCATTAGGGAAACTTACGTTCCCCTTAGGTGTTTGTTGCTGGCCTAACGTGATGGCCGGTGTATGCTTTCCGATTGCTTCGGCGGTGGTCAGCTAAGACCTATTCCGCTCACGGGCCAGCATTTACAGGCCTAGATGCAATCCCTCACGGTCTAAGGTGCCGTTCGGTAAACCCACCGTCTTCCCGGTGTGTGTGGAGGCGACAAACCTCAGGTAAGCCCTTGGTGGGCAGTGTCGGCGATCTCTCTGGCCCTTGGCCCCGGCCGAAGCGCCATCCGCTCCGGTGTTTCTTTCTCCCATAGCGGAGATACACGCACAAGCGGAGAAAACGATAGATGCGGAGAAAACAGCAGATATGGCGCCTATTATCGGCTAAACCGTTGATATTGCTGCGAAAGAAAGTTTGAAGAAATCTTCGAATAATCGCTAGGCACCGCTCCCAGCTGGTCAAAATGCCGGTGTTTTGAGCCCTGTTTGAGAGCCTAAATCGCATGGATTGTGTAATGATGTCAGGCACATAGCGGAGGTGCTAAGGCCTTGATTTGGGGCGCCTTGCCGATCATGCTTGCCGATCATGCCCATTGCTTAGGTGGAAAACCGCATGCCTGCCCGCGCGTGCTGTATATGGGCCGGCATTGGTGCAACTGCAGGGTTGTGAATGTGGGCTTAGGTTGTGCTGATGGTTGTGATGCATGGAACGTTAGGCTATAGCTCACGTCATGTAATACCGTAACAGGCAAAAGCACCGATTGGCGAGGGAACGCCTAGGCATTTGTTCCTATGCCCTTCACATGCCCATTTGGTGCCTGTTTAGAGCCCCATCAGGCCCGCCCTAGGCCTTGCCATGGTCCTATGATCCAGTCCGAATGCCTATGAAATCAATGGGTTAGGTGCATGCTGTGGCACAAGCTGTGACCTAGGGTGCGACACAAGGCCAAATCGAGGGGAACCGAAGGGGGCACGGGGGGAGTCGCGCGCTGCCACATATCTGATGGGTCGCTCGGACTTTTGCACCAAACATTCTCGCCTGGTGGCTGGCGGCAGAGAAATTTCACCAGACATTTCGGCCTAGCTCACGCCGACTTGGGAGCGCCCTTCGCAGCGGCCTTGTTACGTCGCTCCTCAATGCGCGCGAGCTTTTCAGGGGGGATGGTCGCGACCAGTTCCTGAAGGTCCCTTTTCTCGGTGATAGCCCAGTTCACGATGAGACGGGCCAGCCGAAACAGTATCGCGACGGTCTTTGCGTCATCGGAACCGTAGAGCTTTCCGGCGTGAAGTACTTCATTTCCTGTCAGCCTAACGACATCCATGGCCAGAGTGATGGGTGTCGGAATGCCCTGCTGTTCGAGTTCCGCTATGGCATCCTCGAACTTCGCCTCCCCGGTGACGCTCTTGCAAAGCCCTTCAATGCACATTCGGAGCAACGCAGCGGCAGCTCTGGGGCTTGCGCCTGCAATTGTCGCCGCTTCTTCAAAGTCCTTTCTCACCTCTGCCGGCAAATCTGCAGGCACGGGATGATCGGACAAATCAGGAGGATAGACCAAGTTGCCTTCGAACCAGAGACACTTGGCGCCGCAAGCCTCGCACGTGGAAAGGCCAAGATCGCTGATCGACGCCTCAATTTGTGCTAAGGTCCCGCTTCTCTTTCCGTACTCCTTTCGGTACGGAATCGTCCACGATTGGACGGCAACCACGCCGCACCGAGGACATTTGAACTTTGGCTTTCGAAACTCGGGCTGGTGTTCAATCAGAACTCCAGGTTCGCGAAGGCCGCTTGCCGCCTCTTCTTTAACTGTCGACATAGACGCCGAAGGGAGTCTGGCCATTGATGGTTCCCGATTTCACACCCTAACTCTGCTCTACGACAACGACATAAGCAATCATGCGATTGATCGGAGACGAAAGCCCTTAGCTGCCTTACGTTCCCCCTATGGGTCTCCATTGGTTCTACCCTCCGGTCTGCGTAAGGGGTGATCGGCCCGGCGTGAGGTACGGAATCACCCACGTCGAGGGTGCATCCGAGCATCTCCTCAAGTGGACCAAGAGGGGACCGAGGTGGAACCTAGCGGTGCGCGTATGTGTAGCCGCACTGGCCGATGAGGTTCCCCCTGAGGAGGCCCGTAAGGCATTCCTAGCTGCTGCCAAGGAGGAGAAGATGTTCCTTCCTGATGTCTAGGGTCTCCTGGGTCCCTCTGCCCCCTAAGCCCACCCTGGGGAGAACTCCAAGGCAGGCTCAGGTGCTATCAGGTGGCACTGAAGGGTCACCTTAGGGTCCCTCTCAGGTGCCACTTAAGGGTAACCTTAAGGGGGAGAACCCTTAGGGTAGTGCCACTGTTCACCCTATTCAATCTAGGGGTATCCGAGGGGGTACAGCGAGGCTTTAGCCGAGCCTCACCGTTGCCCCATCCAGTTGGGACCAGACACAGCAGACCCTCCCAGAGCATTCTCCATGAACCTAGCCAGCTCTGCATCGAGCAGCTCAGCCTTACGCTGGTCAGCAGCCACGGTGGTGTTCCGAGACATCCATTCCAGCCAGTAGGCAACACAGCCAGCCAGGGCATCGAGCCTGTCGTCATGCGCTAGGGCACCACGGGCTCTGGTGATCCGGGTCATCTGATAGAACAGCCGGGTCTTGTTGACCTCGTCAGCCGGGAGGTTCTCCGTGCTGAGATAGTCCTTCTCGATCACCGTCTCGCAGACCACCAGCCTGTGCTGGTTCATGATCGGCTCAAGGGTGTCGATGATCCGAGCTTCCTTCTGGGTCTTCGACCACTCGGCATCCTCAATGAGGACAGGGTAGAACACCGCGGATTTGGCCCTCAGGAGCTGGGCGAACATGCCGTCGCCGAAGTTGGGCTCGACCTTGATGATGTTGACGCCCTGGTCGCGGGCCGTGGTCAGTATCTTGGTCAGGGTGTCGTCACCGTAGCCGGCCGAGCGCACCGCGCCCATGGCTGTCAGGTAGAGGGTGCCATGGAGCATCTTGACGACAGCCCAGGCAGTCTCGTCCTTGCCGCGTCCCGAGGGATCGACGAACATGGCTGAGCCTTCGTAGTCGAGGTAGTCCTTCTCGATGAAGATCGGGCGGTTATAGCGGTCACCGGGCAGCCCCACGTTGGGGAGCTTCTCGTGGACCTGTTCAGGGCCTGAGCCCCAGACCACAGAGCGAGGAGCCTTCTTCGGGTTCAACCCCATGACGATGAGGTCGTTCAGCTTCAGCGGGAACTTGTCCTCGTCCGAGAGGCTGGTGTCGAGCATGAACTGCAGGGAGAAGCCTGAGCGCCCATAGGACAGCTCACGTTCGCTTAGGTCGACGTCATTGAACCGCTGAGGGTCCGTTGGGTCACCCACGCGGCCACTGTCGAGGTCCAGCTCTCGGCCGATGATCGGGGCAAGTCTCGAGCCGTACTTGGCGCGGCGCTCCTCGTCGGGATAGCGGGCGGGCCAGATGCGGACGACATAGCCACGCTCGGGCAGCTTGTTGTAGATCGACTGCTCGGTTTGAGGGGTGCCAAGGAAGATGATCCGGCCACCGGGGGATAGCACGGCGTCGAACTCCTTGATCTGCTCGGCGAGCTTGTCGCGCTTGAGCTGGGTGTCCGAATTGTTCGGGACTTCGATGTCGTCGGCGATGATGTAGTTGGCGCGCGAGCCGGCGATCTGGGACGTGATGCCTAGGGACTTCACAGAGGGGGCGTGGGAGGCAGCGGCCGGGTGGACGTCAAAGGCTACCTTGGACATCCGATCGTCGCCCTGTGGCCGCAGGTGGGCCAGCAATTCCATCTCGAAGATCAGACGGAGCGTGAAGGTCGAGAAGTCGTCGGAGCGCTGCTTGGAGGCCGAGATCACGAGGACTTTGGCCTGCGGGTCGCAGTAGAGGAGCCAGCACACGAAGGCCGAGGTGACCCAGGATTTGCCGACGCCACGGAAGGCTTCAATGATGAGGCGCTTAGGGCCGTGCTGAAGGAATGAGGCGATGTCGTACTGGAGCTTCGTGGGCTCCGCATTGGGCAGGACGTGCTTCCACACGAGGAACAGGAAGTTGCGGAAGTCGTCGCGAATTGGATCTCGCTCCGTCGACAAATGTGTCGAGGAGGCCAGGGATTTCTTGGTCATCTTCTCCGGTGGTTGGATGGGGCCGTAGAGGCCGGCGGTAGCGCCCAGGACGAGCGTTGTGAGCTTGGGGGCTGTTGGGTTGCTGAGCGACCTAGCGCTCGTCCTGAGGCGTCCGTTAAGCCGCTATGAGCGACTCGATTGCAGGCTTGAAGGCGTCTGCCCAAAGCTGCTGGCCGGCATCGTTGAAGTGGACGATGTCGATGTAGTAGTTCGCGGACCAGTAGGCGAACTGCGGGATGTCGAGTTCCACGAGGCGCTCTGCATACGTCGCGTAGTTGGCGCGGAGCCAAGTGTTGTACGAGGTCCGATAAGTCTCCTGCTGCGCGGTCGCGGTGTCCCGGTAAGGGACCGTTGCGGCGATGAGGAGCTGGCTGGCGTGGATGCCGTTCGCGTAGCTCTGGAAGTCAGCGATGAGCTGCGCGTCCGTCCTACCGTTGGTGATGTCGTTGATGCCTGGGCCGCCCATGCAGACGATGTTCTTGGTGAACGCAGCATCGTACTGGTTGGTCACGCGACCGGCGACGTTCGTCACCATGTTGCTCAGGTACTGACCGCCAACGGCCATGTTGACCGCGTAGATAGGCGTCGACACCGACTGGATCAGCTTCTTCGTCCACGTCTGGTTCTTGGAGTGGCCAGAGCCCTCGGTCCTGCTGTCCCCGTCGAAGACGACCTTGACGGTGGACGAGGTGACAACGTTGCACTGAGCCTTGAGGGCTGCCTCGACAGCCAAGCATTCGGCATCGGACAGGGCTGCCGGATAGGCAACGTAGGCGATGATGTCGAACTCGCCATCGTAGCTGGACGGCGTGGTGGCATTCCATCGGCCGAAGCCCTTGCCGGTCACGTTGCCTGACACAGGGGCCGTGCCCACGAGGAACAGTGAACCGTTGACGCCGAACTGCTTGCCGGTCGGACCACCTCTCCAGCGGAGAACATGCTGGTTCAGAGGCGGCACCTTCCGGGGACCCGTACGAGTGTCGTTGAAGGGCGTGGTGTTGTTGCCCCTCAGGCCGACGTTTGCCGTCGTGGTGAACAGCGACAGGGTCGTCGCATCTGCCGGCATCGAGCCGAAGTAGTTGTCGTTGAGCGAGAAGTTTGGCGAGAGCAGGTAGAACTCGGTGAAGTTCTCTTTGGCGACGGTCGGGCCGGTGGTGCAGGCCGTGAACTTCGAGCTTTGGTTCTGGACCAGTGCTGAGCTGTCGAACGAGATCGACGGTGCGCCATTGTAGAGGACCTCGGGGAAGACGCCCGGCTGGTTGACCTTGGTGGCCTGCTCCTGATGGAAGCCATTTCCAGTCTGATCGTACCACTTGCGAAGCCCCAGAGCGCTGGCACCACGGAACGATGTGGCGGCGGCGGTGTCAAAGTACTTCGAGCCGAAGCTGATGTCCTGCTCAACGTCGTCGACGGCGCGCTGCACCCGGATCGCTGGGCCTGAGTAGGCAGCGACAAGCCTCGTCGTTCCATAGACGACTGCTGGGGCTGTCGAGAGCGTCGGCAGATAGGTCGGATCGACAACGACCGGAGGTGTCACGGGCGGAGCTGCGACCGAGGTAGAGGACCACAGGACGTCGCTTAGGACGCCCCTGAAGAACATGTAAGGGACGCCCATTAGTATATTGCAGCCACGATGGTGCCCGAGGTGAACTCTCCGGTCTTCACGCCAACGCGGAAGTACCAAGCCGAGCCGGACACGCCCGTCTTCTCAGCGGCAGCCGTAAACTTGTCGAGGTCGAACCATGTAGCGGCGTCCTTGGACCGCTGGACGGTCACTGTTGCGACGAATGTGCCGCTGATCGAGACGTCAAAGATGTTGCCGGACTGGATCAGGACAGCGGGGGTGAAGGTGTTCTGTGCGGTGATGTTCACTTAGTGTCTCGCTTGCTCGTCATGTTCAGAGCCGTCGAACGGGAGGCTCGCGGCGATGTCGTTGACCACCTTGTTGGTGTTCGGGGCGACGGTCGTGTTGGTGTCCTTGAGGAACTGTCGGATCACGTTCAGGGAGGCGGCGTCAGGGCTTAGCCGAACGATCTCGCCTTCCTTGTCCATGACGGTCTTGCCCTCGGTGATGAGCTTGCTCAGCTCACCAGCGAAAGCATCGAACAGGGCGCTCAGGGCCTTGTTGTCGGTCTTCATTTGCTGTCCTTACGGAGGATGTCTTTGGTTCTTCCGATGATCTGAACAACGAGCCAGATCGTGCCCAGGATTGGGGCGATGATCGCGGCCCCGTCAGACACGGAGTGGAGCATGGGAAGCCAGACAGGGCTCGCGACAGCAGAGATCGCCACGCCTGCTGTGGTGTTGTCCAAGATTGTGTTTCCTACGATGAGATTGGGAGCCATTAGATGGCCTTAGCGAACACCCACAGGTCGTCTATCTGCTCGGGGGTGATCGAGAAGACGGCTCCCATGGTGTTGATGAGTGGGTGCTTGCGAGAGAATGTGGTTGCCCACTTCCACTCGATCTTTCCCTCAGGGTCGTTGACGACGACAGCTTCGATGGCATCCTCGGTGATCCCGATGGACTGGAGGGTCAGCCTAAGCTGCCTTGGCGTGATCGAGGGCATCGCCGCGCGGCGCTCCTCAATCGTCGGATCAGGGGGCGAAGCATACGGAGCTGCGATTGCCCTGGTGGAGGCGTAGAGCTGCCTGCCAAGAGCCTCATGGTCACTCGGGGATGCGGTGAATGGTATCCACCCATAAACCGAGTGATTGATCTCCATGTCGATAGAGCCGATGGCGTTGAGCTTCGGGGAGCGATAATCCATTAGGCAATCCTCATGAACAGAGTGAAGCGGGCGTAGTTAGTTCCGGCGGCGTAGTTGTTCCGACCCATAGCGCGCCATGTTCCAGACAGAGCTGACCCACCCTTCATCACCACGCGGTCCCCAGATGGGGCATTATCGTCAGCGAAGGCTGAGGTGGACCCACCCATACCAGCAGGCTGGATAGACGAGCCTGCGTAGGTCCCGTTCTCAACAATGCCGGCGTTGTAGATGTAGCCAAGCACGGGTGAGCCAACAGCGCCGTATGCAATGCCAGCGATGGCTAAGCCGACTGCGGCTGAGGTTATTGTAGCGTCTGTGCCGGCTGGGCCTTGCGGGCCAGTCGGACCAACGGGACCCTGCACACCCTGGATACCTTGGTCGCCCTTGGATGACACGAGGTTCCAGTAGGTCGCATTGGTCGGGAGGTTACCAGTCGAGGCCAGGATGTTGATGTAGGCCGCGCCGTTGTAGGCGACGACATCCTTCGGGGTGTAGGCCGTCGGGCCTGCGTAAGCGCCACGCCAGATCATCCCTGGGGTGCCAGCCGCTCCGGTTGCACCAGCCGCGCCCTGCGCACCAACTGGGCCTTGAATGCCTTGGATGCCCTGAGCGCCGGCACCAAAGGCGATCCCTGCGGACCAATCTCCTGAGGTTGCGCTGAGCTTCCAGTAGAGAGTGCCCGTTTGGATATCGAGATAGGAGAAGCCAATAGCCTGAGCGTTGAACGCAGATCGGCCTGCGGTCAGACCTTTGCCATCCGGGGAGTAGTTGTCGCCGGCTGGACCTTGTGGACCTTGAAGGCCCTGCGTACCCTGAGGACCAACTGGTCCCGGGGCGCCTACATCGCCCTTGTCACCGGTCTCACCCTTGGGCATGTCCGCCGGGGAGTAGGCGCGGAACTGGCCCTCTGCGTCGAAGCCGAGTGCGTTGTTCCTGCGGCTTTCGATTGATGGGAACTCCAACGCCACGCGGCCTGCGTCACTGTCGGGAGGCACGAGAGCGCTGGCCTTCACAAGGAGAGCTGCGTCGGCCGCTTCCTGCGCCACATACATGGCCTGGAGGGACTGACGATTGAGGTCCACCGAGCGGAGAGATGTGCCGTCGCCAATGGTGACCAGGGGGCTGTCGCCGGGTGTCTCGCGGGCGATCTTGATCTTACCGGCGAGCGTCGGAAGGGTGGTGTTGGTACGGATGGAGAAAGGTCCAACCCACGCGAAGTCGCCATAGCCGACACCATCAACATAGACTTTGACGTGGTCTCTGGAGAGGTACGGGAAGCTGAAGGTGAAGTCCCTCGTGACGCCATCGGCATCATAGAAAACGAAGGACTTGATTGGTGAGGTCATTGTGATCCTTGAATAGAAAATGGCCCCCAGGGGTTAGCCTGAGGGCCTGCTTAGGTGACCGTTGGTGGAGCTATTTGCTGTCGCGTGGAGCGAACCGTGGGAGGTTCCCAACCATGGCGCTGACGGCAGTGGTGACGGGCAGCGAGTTGCCGAATGGAAGGACCCGAGCGAGCGCCCGAGCTTCCTCTTGCGACCATGCGCGATCCTCGGCCAAACCGGCGATGCCACGGAAGGCCTGCGCTATGTCGTCCAAGCCACCCGTCGTAGGGTTGCCGAACATCATGTTGCTTGCCTGACCGGTGGTGCGGGTATGGCTGAAGAGTGCGTTCTGCCCGGTGAAGTAGGCTCCGGTGTCGATGAGCATAGGAATGATGGACGACGCGCCGGCCCTTGCGAACGCGGCCTCGCCGATCTTGTCCCAGCCCAGCCTCTCTTCAAGGTAGGCATCCCTGTCCGAACGCCCGATTGAGGCGATCTTGGATTGGATGACGTAGGAGAGGCCGGCGAAGCCCATGGACGCGGCGAGTGCCTTGGCGGCAACCGGATCACGCATGTGCATCGACTTGAGGGTGTTCTTCTCGTAGGCACCGACCATGAACGAGCGGAACTGCATGAGCAGCTTGGCGGCGGGATGAGACATCCACATAGCCATGTTGCCGATGTCGTTCTTCTGGATCACCGTCGTGCCCAGGCGATAGGCTGCCTGACGGAAGGCTTCGGCTGCCTCTTTGTCCTTCCACTTAGCGAAGTGTGCGCGGGCGACCTTCTTCTTGGTGAGCAGGCCAGTCTTGTACTCGAAGTTGCCTGGTTCCTTGAACGCCGCGAGGACGCGCTTGGTCATGGCCGGATCGAGACCGAGGTCGGCGAACCGAGCCCCGCTGAACAGCTTGCCACCGTGCGCCATGTCGGCGAAGCGCTGGACGATGGAGGCCGCCGCCCACCTGTTGAGGGCGACATTGGCCGTGGTCAGGCCTGAGGTCTCCGAAGTGAACCTTCCGGCCACGTTCAGGGCATGCTCAGCCTTGTCTCTCCAGTTGCCTGAGGGTGCATCGTGGATGCCCGTCAGGTCGTCGAAGCGGTACTCTGCGGACGGCGTCAGGCGCTCGCCACCAAACCCTGACCAGACTTCGATGTCGTCGGCCAAGCCAGACCTGAGAATGCTCTCACCGTCCATGTTAACGACGCGCCTGAAGGCTGGCATCTGGGAGAAGGAAGCCTTCACGCCGAGGTGAGCGATAGGCATTCCGACTTCAGAGACCTGAGCGAAGCCCACTTGGTTCATGATGCGAGCGAAGTTGAACTTGCGGATCAGTCGACCCCAGTGCCCAAAGGCGGTGTTCTCGGCGTCGTTGACTGGCCGGCCCATGATCGAGCTGTAGGCGAAGTTGAGCCGCTTGATGTCGGCCTTACCCTCTGCCTCGGTGATCTGCCCAGCCTTGATGAGGTCGGCGTTCTTCTGGATCGTCTTGTCGATGAGCTGACGCCACTCACCATCGCTGGTGATGCCGTTGACCAGCAGCTCGCCGGACACAGGGTCCTTGAAGCGGTATCGGGACAACGCCACGCGACCCGAGGTGGGACGGATGTAGCGGTTGAAGTTGCCGATTGCGTCCTGCGATAGGAGGTCCATGACGCTCAGGCCCTTCTCGTCGACGGTGCCCAGCTTGGTCATCGGCGCGTTTGCACCTTCCAGCTTGTAGGTCTCGTCGAGGAGCATGCGTCGCTTCAAAGGTGCATCGCGGCCGGCATCGCTCTTGGGCGTCTTGAAGGACTTGAGCAGTGCGTCGGCGTCTTCACGGGCGAGACCGCCATGGTTCATGAGGGTCTGGACCAGCTCCTCCATGTCTTCGAGACCGACGTTGCCGTGGGCCATTGCTTCGAGACCGTGGGCGCGGCCGATGATGGCCTTGGTGAAGCCAGCCGCGAGGCGGGTCGCTAGGCCCGGTTCAATGTCAGCCTGGGCCGACTTGATTGAGCCCTCAATGAGGCGCTCGATGGTCCCGTCAGCGTAGTCGCTGTGGGCCAGGATGAGGCGCTGATCGTCCCAGTATCGGGGACCAGACCAGTTGGCGTCAGCCTTGATGTCGAGAGCGCCGGCCACAGGACGACCGACCATTCCTTCGCGCTCGAAGGGGTTCTTCATGAGCCCGAGGGTTTCGTGATACAGCTCCTGCATCCGCTTGGCTGTGATGACCACAGACTTGGGATAGCGGGTCGCTCGGTCGGTGCCCTTGTCGAACAGGTACTTGTTGATCTCGACACCAAAGTCATGCTCTGCGCGGCCAGACAGCCGTGCCTTGGCTCCGATGCCCTTCTCCTTGATCCAAGCCTTGAGCTGGGGGTGAGCCACGCGGCCCAGGTTGGTCGAAAAGTAGGTGACCAGACGGTCCTTGTCCTCGGACGCGGCGATGGCATTGACCATGCCACCCTTCTTGCCCACGCCGTCCTGCACAAGACCAGCTAGGCCACGCGTCACGACATTCTTGGAGGTGTTCAGGTATGCCGAAAGGGACACTCGGGCTTTCCCGAAGGCGGTCTCCTGCATGTCCTTGATGTCGAGGAACTCGAACGCTCCATCCTTGAGGAAGGTGTCGTTGAGTGGGTTCTTGGCTGCACCGACGGAGCCGGCGTTGATTGCAGAGCCTGACACGCTGTCCTCGTAGGAGGCGACCTGACGCTGCGCGGCGCGCTGGATCATGGCACCTTCAGCGATAGTGTCAGCCTTGCGCATGAGGCCACCGGCCAGACCGCCGACGCCAATGCCCATGACTGCGCCATAGAAGACGTCAGCCTTGTGGTGGTTCGGGTTGAACTCTTCCTTGATGCCTTCCGACGCCACGGCACCCAAGCCACCACCAACGGCACCCGCCAGGACACGTCCAATGCGGTAGCCACGCTTGGCCAGGACCAGCTCGGGAAGGACTGAACCAACCGCGATGTCGGTGCCAAGGGCAATCGGATCGAGCATCTGAGCGGTGATCTGAAGGGCAGCACCGGTCATCCCGGCTTGGCTCAATCGGACGATCCTATCGTTGTTGACTGAGGCAGCCTGAAGGTTCTCCTGATAGTGAGCCTCGGAGTGGCTGGTGTCGATGTAGTCGGTGTTCGTCTCGTCGACCGGCAGGCCGCGAGCAGCGAAGTCAGCCTTGATGCGATCAGGCGTGAGGATGAAGCCGGGGTCTTCCTTGGTGTCCGTGCGGTTGGCGAAAGGGTTCGTTACCTCGGTCGCCACGGCGTCCTTGGTGGTCTGCCATAGCGAGGGAGCGACCGGGTCGGGCAACTGGACCTGCTTAGCGGGACCCTCAGGAATCTCCATGGCTGCCGAGCTGAGATCAGGAGCGGAGCCGCTGTTGTACTTGGCCGCACGTGCAGCACCGAGGTCAGCCCGAGGGCGCTCCCAGTGGTTCACGAAGGCGACCGCAGCGGTCTGAGCCGAGGGTGCCGCCATGACTTTCGCCCATGCTGCTGCCTCAGGGCCTGCGTTCTCCTTCATGAAGAAGTCGAGCTGCGTGTTTCCGTCGTCGACAGACTTGCCATGAGAGGCAGCGAAGCTCTCTAGGTTGGCCTTCCTCTGACCATTCCACTGAGCGAGCCCGATAGCGTTGCCGTTGTCGCCAACTATGCCCGTATCAAAGCCGCTCTCGTCGCGGAAGTTCATCGCAACGCCCTGGGCGACGTGGGTAGGTACGCCGCGCTTGATAAGGCCAGCGACGACTTGAGCTTCTGTCAGCCTCATGGGGCTCCTTTGGTGAATTGAGGACCCCCAGGGGTTAGCCTGAGGGTCTGGGGATTATCGATTGGAGAGTGGGGAAGAGATGCGTCTGCCGGTCGGCTTCCACACTGGAGCTGACGCCCCGTCAGGGAAGTCGAACTTCATGATCTCGCCAGTCTTGCTATTCAGCCACCCGGTCTCGCCGGATACTGCTGGCAGTCGGGTGTAGCCCTTGGAGGCCGCACCACTCTCCACGGCGCTGTCTCGCAGCACCTTGGTCTTACGCTCGTTCTCCTTGATCGCGCCGCGCTGGCGGACCTGACCCGTGGTAACGAACGACATGTTGCCCTGGTCGTCTAGGACAGGGCTGAGAGTGTCCTTCTCGACGACGATGAAGCGGCCACCTGAGGGTCCACTGGTGCCGCCGCCTGCGGGAAGAACTGCAAGGTCGCTCTGGGATAGGCCGTTGCGCTGCATCACGAGGGGACGGTTCTTGGCGTAGTCGCCGAGCTGCTCGTCCAAGACCTCAGAGAAGTTGTCAGGGACATGCATGCCCTGCAGATCGAGCAGGACACCGTTGTACGTTGTAGAGGTCGCCTTGACCGCCTCAGAGGCCATGGTGATCGCCTTGTCCATCGGGACGCCGTTGGCGTTCATGATGCCTAGAGCGAGCTGTGTGACCCGCTGCTCGGCCACCGCGGAATTGGCGGGCTTGGTGTCGTTGGTGCCCCAGAACCAACCCGGCTTGGAGCCCAGGCTGTTGACCGCCGCGCGGACCTGTTCGTGCTGCTTAGGCGATATGCCTGGCAGTCCCTCAGAGCTGATCTTGGTGGCCCTTGTGGCGAAGTTGATGGCTTCCGAGCTGTCCATGCCGAGGTACTGCTGACCAGCCAGATAGGTCTCGGCGAAGTCGCGGTCCTTCTCGTCCTTAGCGTGGGACAGAAGGGACTGGGTGCTTTCGTTGCGGAGCCACTTGTAGGCTTCGAGCTTGCTGACCAGCTTCTTCTCAGCTTCGGGGTCCTGGCTGATGCCGGCGTTCGCCATCTGGAAGATGCCAGAGACTTGCTTCTCCAGCTCGGGGTCGTTCTTGTTGCCCATTCGGAAGACGCGAAGCTCACGAGACATCCGTTCAGTCCCGGTCTCCCGGTTCTTCTCGGCGATCTGGGCACTGGTCTTCATGTAGCGGTAGATGACATCGTCGCGCTGGCTGTCGGCCGTGATGACCTTCTCCTCGCCAGTGATCGGTGAGGTGTAGCGCCGTTCCTCAATGCCATCGAGATTTCCAGTGGCCATGAGTTCAGCGTTCTGGGCTGCCACCCCGTCGAGGAAGACTCCCTCTGCCTTCTTGCCAATCGCCTTGCGGGCAACTTCCTGGATTTGCAGGATGCGGTCGCGCTGAGCTGGATCTTGGGCGAGCGAGGTAGTTGCGCCGCCACGGCCCTTACGGGTCGCAGAGATGAGCGCTAGGGCCACCTCAGGCTGCGTCTCGGCACGACGTGCGGCTGCGTTCAGGCGTTCCTGATCGAGCTTGTCGAAGTCGACACCAAGGACACCATCCTTGCCGAGTGAGGCATAGCTGCTCATGACATCCTTGGCGATGTCGTCAGGGTCTCGGCCGTTCTGGATGCCAGCGTTGATGACGGTGTCGAAGCCTGCGAAGGCTGCACCGAGCTGGTCCTTGTTGAAGGCGTCGACCTTGCGGTTCTCGACCACGCCCTGAGCCTGCTGACGGCCCTGGTCCATCTGACGGAGGTACTGTGCGACGAAGTTGGGATCGTTGCCGTACTTCTCCATGTCAGCCTTGATGGCCTCGGCGTACAGCTTGTCGGGATCGCCAGTCCAGTCGTGGGTCGTGTTGAGGGTGTTCTGCAGCTCAGCCGCGCGGCTCTGGCCATAGGACGAGCCCCACAGGGAACCCATGCCCTTCTGGACGAAGTCGTTGGCGTAGGCCGGCATCTGGCCACCCTCAACAGCCTTGCGCTGCTCCTCGATGGTCATGCCCGAGAACTTCTTCTGGGCCGCCATCAGCTCCAGCTCATTGGACTTTGACTTGTCCTGAGTGACCGCAGCGTAACGGCCGAGGGAGCCAGAGAAGGAACCAAGAGCGTCCACTAGGCGGGCTAGGTTCTGATCCTCCGGTGGGCGAGGTGGGGCGACGTATGTGTCGGTTATATTCTGGGCAGGCTGGAGCCGGATGTCAGACCGCAGCTCGTCAACTTGTACGCGGCCTTGAGCCATTGGTTATCCTTTGGATTTGAATTGGGTCCAGGCGTCTACGCCCGAGCCGAGGATGCGGATTGCCGCGTCGGCGAATGACGGCCTCTGGCCCTGGTCGACGGAATTGATGCGCCCCTCGGCTGTCGCCCTGGTGCTGTCCATCTGGTCCCTTAGGGCACTGGCGTTCATCTGAGCGTTGTTGGCTAGGGTTCGCTCGTATCGACCCTGCTGGCCATAGTAGTCGGCGATCAGGCCGTCGACGGAGAGACCCATGACGCCGGCTTCACCAGCCGCGACGGAGGCAGTTGCCCGACCCTTCATCGCTTCGATGTTTAGGTTCTGAAGCTCCTGGCCCGAGGCAGCATCATCTTGGAGCTGGCGGTTCTGGATCGAGGCGAAGCTATTCGCGGCTGCCTTGTTCGCGGCATCGCGGTTGTTGTGGTACATTTCCTGCTGAGCTTCGTACTGCTGCTGCTGGCCGGCGTATCCGAGGATCGATCCGAACGCAGAGACAGCCACGCTCAGGATAGCTGGGCACATGGGCTTTATCTCAGTCTTGCAAATTCGTGGAAGGGACGCTTCTCCACGCCGTACTCAGGATGGGTCCTCAGGAAGGAGAACCCCATTCGTTTGAGCCAGCGGATGTGCGTGGTGTTTCGCGCGTCTATGTGGTTGCCAAGCAGCGGCCGGACATGGTGAAGCCTATCGAGCCACTCAGGGGCCAGCTTCAGGAGGTCTCGGCGGTGCTTGAAGATGTCGGGGCTCGTGACCATCCAGACGATGCCTAGATGGTCCATGCCCTTGACTGGGTCGATCCCGAAGAGGCCAAAGACCTCACCGTGCTGGTCGACCCCAGCCCATACGCAGCCGCCCTGAACGAGGAGCGGCAGAACGATCCCAGGCTCCATGCCCAGGGCTGCCCTGCATTCGTCTCTGTCTGCTGACCGCAAACGCGGGGCCAAGGATATAGCGTCGGACACCTTGGCCCTGCGTATTGTGATCATCAAATCCTCTTCGATTTCGGGACGTAGTTGGCCACCCACTCAGCGGAGAGGAGGGAGCAGGGGAGATAGCTGTCGTTGACGATGCTGATCTTCACCCGGTCGTTCTTGCTCAGGATCGGGACGCGGATGTTCCCGTCGCTGAGATGGACCCGGTCAACACGGTTCTCAGGGTCACCCATAAGGCGACCGTTGGTGACATAGGTGCGGACATCCCCAGACATTGTTGTCACCTCGACCTTGAAGTAGGCGGTCTTGGAGAACAGGATCAGGAGCTGGAGGAGCTGTAGCCGTCCCTCGGTGATGACGCTCGTTCCGCCCTGCGCACTCTGCTGACGAAGGTAGATCGTCGAGAGGTCGTAGCGCATGGAGTAGAGGACGCCGAAATATAGCGGTATGCCCCTCAGATCGCCGCTTAGGGTGACCGAGGTTGGTGAGGTGGCGAGGATGGCAATCTGTAGGCCGGGGTTCAGGACCGAGGTCGAGGAGCCGGCAGTCACGCAGATGTAGTCGTTGGCCACGTCGAAGGGCACGAACACTGTCGTCGTGTTGGCGTACGCATCGAAGGAGTCATAGAGCCGGTCTGCTTCCACCTTGAAGCGTCGGTCGAGGTGACAGACGAAGGTGGCGAAATCGTCCACCCCACCGGGCTGAACATCCATCACCTCAAGGAACGCCTCTTCGCCCCGAAGGAGGACGAGGATGAGCTGGGAGCCAATGAAGCCCATGTCGAGGACCTTGTCCACGCCTGGGAACGTCCACTGAGACCACGAAGCCTGGAGCTTCTTGTTCTCGTTCCAGTAGTATTTGTAGACGTACAGAGTATCCAGTTGCCCATCGCACTGAGCCACAAGTATATCCTCGTGGGTTGAGGCTATGAGCTTGGTCACCGCACCTGGGAGGTATTGGGGCACATGGCCCGTGATGTCCTCTGCGGTGGCTGCTCCGGTGTTCTGATCGACGTTGAACTCGCGGACCATAGAGAACTGGCCACGGTCTACAGGGAAGAACACCACATCGCCGGCTTGCACCGGTCGGGCTGTGGAGGATGCCGAGTAAGAGGTGACCGGACGGATCGATGCTGTCTTGGGGGTCAGCAGCTCGTTGCCCTTGAGCGTGAACTGCATCTGGTCGGCGAACATGACGAGCATGTCGGCGTAGCTCAGTGCCGAGCGCAGGATCGACACACCGCTCTCGACCGCAGCGACGTCAATCGGATCGTCGTCGAGCAGAGCCGTGGCCGTGGCTCGCCAGTAGTTGTAGTAGCTGCCGTGGCGGGACAAAATGACGTTCTCTTCCGACAGGAAACCAAGGCGGTTCTTGAAGAAGAAGACATCGTTGATCGTCTTGCCGACGAAGGATGGGGACGGGCAGGTGTTCTCGTCGCCGGCCTTGCGCTGATCCCACACCGCCTTACGGAAGGTGAAGGTGCCATCGGCCTCACGAACGAGGACGTGGGGCATGGTTGACGCGTCGAAGGCAATCGACATGCCCGGCTTGGCAATCTCGCGCCAGACGCCCGGGGTGCTTATAGGGTCACTCGGAGACTGCTTGCCGAACCTGACGAAGTAGTCATCGTACTGGGTTCCAACGGAGCCTGTGACGTTGATCGCCATACCGCTCTCGCAGAAGGCCGGCAGATCGGTGAAGTCCTGCACGGTGTTCTGGACAGCCTTCATGGCGAAGCCGTTGTAGCCGTCCTCGATCCCGATGGAGAACGCAGTGCCGTCGTCCTTCTTGATGTAGAGGGTCCCTCGGGTGACCTTCACGGTCCAGCCGCCAGCGGCGTTGATGCCGTTCGCAGCGAGGTTGGTGTCAGTTGCCTTCCATTCCCAGCCGCCATTCTCTTGGTCGGCGTCAGTCCTCTCCAGAACCACAGTTTCGCCGGTAGCGAGCCTGCGGGCTACGAAGGCGGTGTCGACAGCGGGGGACTGGTGGGAGTTCGTGCCATCAGGGGTGCGATACCAAGCGACCACAGCACCATTGATCATGATCTTGTAGTTCTTGCCGTAATTGCCGGCCATGACGTGTACCAGGGCCTCGCTGGGCGAGACTGGCTCGATGATGGCTGCGTCCTTAGCGGTGACTATCGAGCTGTTCGTGATGAACGTGAAGTCGCCGTTGGTCACGGTCCTGTAGGGTGGCTTGAGGGGACCTGGGGCGTAGCTGAGGTAGCCGATGCCGTCAGGCGTGTTGACGATACGCTCAACGCCATCAGACAGCCCGAAGACCCGGATGCCGGCCGAGGACATGATGACCTCGTAGCGCTCAGAGGCGTCCCGGTTGATCATGTGGGTGTGGATGGGGCCGTCGAAGCCGCCACCCAGAGAGGCACGTCGCTGCGTCGGCGGGCGCTTCTTCAGGCCGTCCACAACGGTCGAGTAGGCGTTGAGCTGGAAATCGCCCTGTGAGGCGAGGCGAAGGGCAACAGCTTGCTGGCTGACCCCATTCGCGAAGTTGGGGATAGTCCCGGAAATCTTACCCATTAGACGCGGCTTTGGAGGTCCCGCGCGAACTGGCTGTTGAGCATGTTCGGGCCGGTCGAGCGCAGCTCTTCGTCCATCATCGTGGAGCGAGCTTCAGCCTCGTCGGCGGCAGAATAGGAGTGAGAGGAGGTGTCCCCGAAGTAGCGGTCTTGGTACTTCCGAGCGGCCCTGATGGTGATGTAGAGGCGGGCTGTGGAGGGCAACTCCTCGAACGCCAGGGCAACCACGAGGGTCACCGTGGGGGCAGCCGTCCAGACATAGGTCTTGTCGGTCTCGTTGTAGAGCCTAAGGCCGCGCTGGACCGCGTTGATGCTGGCCGTTTCGCCGACCGTATCGACCCCGAGGGTGTTCCTGGGGAGGACTACGGTGCCGTCTTGGTCGGGGGCTATGACGAGGTTGTTCTCGGTATTGAAGTTCCACCCGCGCGTCTGGACCTCGACTGAGGTGGCTCGGAGGGTGTTCATGGCGAGCGAGGCGTCGATCACGGTGTTCTCATCCAGCGTGGACACGGGGCTTTCGCTGCCGGTCGCCAGGATTTCGTTGATCGCCTCAAGCTCTGTGAATGGGGTTAGGCCAGTGGCCATCAGGTCTCCAGAGGTCGGGGTGGGAGTTGCTAAACGAAAAAAACCGGAGCCCCGTTAGGGACCCCGGCTGGGTAGTGTTGTGCGAGGTTAGGGGCTACATTCATGGTTCTCGCAAGGAGGACCTATGCCGAATTATCAGACCCAAGAGGCCGAAAGATTGGCCAAGCAAGCCGATAAACTGTACGAGCAAGCGTCCAAAGCGTCCGAACCCGAAAGGTCGGAACTTAGGGCACAGGCGAATGCCAAGCTGCGCGAGGCCGATGCAGCCGAGGACAGGGCTTCGCGTATGCCAACCCGACCTTCAAACGACGATTAGGCCGTCTTCAGTTCGAGGCCGCACTCAGGGCGCAGACCGCCGTGACCGACCGCGTACTTGGCGACGATCAGGGTGCCCTGACGCGAGACCATGTATTCGCTCTCGATTGCGACATCGAGCAGCTTCACGGTGCCCATCAGGCCCTTGTGCATGATCAGGCCAGCGGTGTTCGTGAACACGCCCTGGTACTTGGTCGGGCCGTCCGCGACGGTCGTGCCGTTCGGGAGGTTGATCGACTTGATCAGCGGAATGTCGGCGATCTTGATGACCGTGCCGTCCGAGTAGGAGCCCTTGCCGTCCCAGTCCTTATTGATGACCTTGGTGTTCTGAGCCAGGGCATAATACTGGACCGGCTTCAGGAAACCGTAGCGGTCGCCTGCGGGGATGTACTTGCCGTCGAGGATCGCAGCCGCGTCGAAGAATGCAGCGGCCATGACGTTGCTGTCCGTGAGGAGAGCTGCGTTGGTGATCGCGCCACCACCCGGAAGACCGTCGAGAACGGCAGCGCCGCGCGAGGTCAGGATAGCGGTACGAGCGACGTTGCGGTCGTAGGCCTGGGCCAGCTCTTCGCCGAGCTGCTTGGTCATCTCCGAACGCGTGTCGAAGTGGTTCATCGCCTCGTAAATGTTGGCGGTGAAGTAGTCGGTCAGAAGCAGATCGTCGATGGTGATGACGCGCTCGTTGAACTTGGCGACCGTGCCGAGGACTTCCGTGCCCGGGGTGTGATAGCGAGCGCCGCTCGTGCGACCCGTGACCGGGAACGAAGCGGACTTGCCGTTGGAGATGTTGCGGACCATGTGCTTGTCCGCGAACTCGACCGTCTGAGTGAAGGCGGTGAGGATTTCCCCGGTTGCGACCTTGACGAAGTTTGCGTCAAGAGCGCCAGCGCCATTGGCCTGACCGAGGTTAGAGACTACGCCGTTTGCCATAGTATAGGTATTTCCCGTGTTTGTTCTGAGGTTTGTGTGGGCCTCGGAGCAGCACTGGATGACTGTTGGGGATTATCCTGCTTCAATGACCTCAGTCACTGTTGGAGGGTCGCCAAGTAATCGTCTGGTGAGACTTCCTTGGTTCCTTGTTGTCACCGGCTAAAGAGCGGTGTGACATTCACAGAACTTGGAACGGGAGAGAGAGGTGTCCGAAGAATGGTACAAACTTCGGACACTTTAGGTTATCGGGCGGTGATGCGGAGACCCGAGCGGGCGTTGCCGCCAATGCTCTTCTTCTTGCTCGCCTCAATCCGGTCGAGCTGGGCGTTGATGCCAGCATTGCGGTCAGTGCCGAGGGCAGAGCGGACGGTCTTGATCAGGCCCGTCGACTTGGCGGTGCCCGTCGGGACGATGCCAAGGGACTTCTTAGCGGGAGCAGTAGGGGCCGCTGGGGCTGCCGGGGATGCGACCTTTGAGGTTCCCCGATACTGCGGGGACGGTGATGCGGCTGCCGCTGCGGGGGCAGCAGTCTTGGTGGCGGCGAGAGGCCGGGGCCTCTTCACAGCGGCAGCAGCAGGGGCAGCCTGGGCCGGCTTAGGCGTCGGCCTCGGGGCGGTCTTGGGGGTCGATGCGGCCAGCTTAGTGGTGTAGCGCTTGCCTTCCCATGTGAAGACCTTCTTGCCTGACTTGCGAGCGGCAGCGAAGGCGGATTTGAATGCGGACATTACGTTCCTGATCGAGTTGCGAGGTTGTCGTAGAAGGCGATGAGGCGCTTGCCACAGTCGGTCTTCTCGGTCTCTGAGGCCTTGAAGGCCCCGATCAGAAGCATGACGCGCTTCTTCGGCATGGGACCAACCGCAGGCGGGGCGACAATGGTGTTGAAGCAGATGCGGAGATCGGCCGGGAGTTCCGGGTAGTTAGGGGCGGCGAACCTACCAGAGGTCGCGCAGCCGCTCAGTGTCAGTGCCATCAAGGCACACAGCACCAGTGACTTCGAGCGTTTCCACATAGTCGTTGAGGTTGCCTATCTTGAGCTTGAGGACGTTCTGCCGTTTGGCAGCTTCGGTGGCGAGGATGGTGTCGTTCTGTCGGGCCACTTTCTCGGTGGCCAATGTCGACTTCGTCAGCTCCAATGTCTCGGTGAGCTGAGCGAGTTCATTCCGGTGGTTGGCGTCGATGGTCGCCTTGCCGTAGATGCCGCCCACGATGAGCAGGATCAGGACAATACCGGCGATCCAGCCGTAGACCTTAGGTATCATGAGGCTCCTCTGAGGTGTCGAGCATGGCCTGCCTGAGGTCCATGTGGCCGACACCAACGTAGGCTCCGTAGACTGCCGGGATCATCACTGTGATGCCAACAGCAGCCGTCTCAAGGCCCCTCCAGATGCAACTGAATAGGGCGATGAAGGACAGAGCCAGGGTGACGGCAAGCCAGAACTTAGAGGTCCTGCGCTTGCTGCGGTTTACGGATACTTTGCCCATGGCAACTGCCAGTGCGGGCCGTCCTTGAATGTCTTCCAGTCGCCACCCCATTCAACCGGGATTTTGACGTCGAGCGCCGCCTGCTTGATGATCTTGGCGAGCGGGTAATAGAGCTTCCAATCCCAGGAGCCTTTGCCGTCTGGGCCAATGGGCTGGATGTCAACCGCATGGCCATCGAGGTGACGGGAGCGCATGGTGGTCGAGACGCCCTTGGCGACGTTCCTGGCCTGCTGTTCCTTGGAGCGGAGACCCTCGCCAACAACGAAGTCGACCGGGGTGATTTCGATGGCGCGCATGACAACCTTCACTAGGTCGGGATGAACGCCCTTGAGGTGCGCGAGAGACAGCGCACTTAGCTTGAAGGTCATGTTGTCCTTGGATTGACGCGGAAGGGGAGCTATTCATTCCCCAATCACAGGCTCTACGAGTGAGCCCGACCCCGGTATGATTAGATCTTGTTGGAGCGACCGAGCTTGGCCGAGATGGCGGCACGGTAGGCGGGATCAGACTTGTACTTGGGGTCAGCCATTGCGGCAGTGACCTGAGCCCAGCTATCGAACGTGTCGACGGGATTGCCTGCGGGCTTTCCGCCTAGCAGGACAGGGTCCTTGCCGTTGGCGGCTTCGTACTTCGCCTTGAGCTGTTCCATTGCGATGACGCCAGCGTTGACGTCGGCATGCTGGAACTTCTCGTTGAAGGCATCGATCTCAGCGGGCGAAACTCCGGTGGTTGCCCACGCGAAGATACGGTCCATACCGTCCTTGCCACCGGCAGCTTCAGTGATCCGCTGAGTGGCGATCTGACCAAGAGCTTCCTGGCCGGCGATGTAGCCGTCAACGGTTGCCTTGTCGAAGCCCTTGGCGGCGAGCGTCTCGTAGCTGGCTTCCGACAGAGCGCCGGCTTCAGCGTACTCGGCGTCGAACACGGCGAGGCTGAACGGCTCTGCGTCTTCGGCTTCTTCCGTCTCCTGCAGGGCCGGGTCGAGATCGTCGAGGTCTGCGTCTTCATCACCCTCGACCTTAGGGGCGCCAACCTTCTTCTCCAGCTCGGCATACGATGCCAGGATGGCTTCATGGTTCACGACACCCTTGGCCGCGTCCCAGAACTTCTCGGGGACATTGTCAGGGCGAACCGCTACGGGCGGCGCGTTCTTGGCAGCTTCATCAGCCGCCTTCTTGGCCGCGATCTGGGCGCGAGCTTCTTCCTCGGTCGTCGGAGCGGTCTGAGCTGCAAGGGCCAGGGCCGCTGCGTCTTCTTCTACCGTCGATTCAGGGGCCTGGACGATTACGGACTGGATCACACCTGACATTAGTGAGCGGTGTAGACCGAGCCGCTATCAAGCAGCGTCTGCTTATCGGACAGCTTCGGGGCTTTCGCCACCTTGGCCTTGGGTTCGGCTTTCGCCTCAGCGACCACTTCGGCCACTTCTGTTTCGTCAGCCATTGGGTTCTCCTTCAGTGGCGTTTTGGTTCATTTGCTCTTTCGCCAAGCCGCCCATTTGGGTGATGGCCTGGGGACCGAGGTTCTGTGCGAGGGCCATCATCTGGGCCTGTTGGTCGGCTTCAGCGATCTCTTCGTCGGACTTGATCAGGCCACCCATGTCGATGCCAATGGCGGCACCACGGCGCTTGAAGTATTCCCCAACGTTGAGGTAGCGGCCGACCTGTTCGGGACCAACGACTTGGTTGGAGCCGGCGATCAGCGTGTCGAGCTTCTGGAGGTCAGACCCACGGCCGAGGGCGTCAATGCCAGTCACGATGGTCGTGCTGGTGATTTCCTTAGGCAGCGGCGGGACCTTGCGGACGAACTCCATGCGAGCGGAGTAGAGGACCGCGACGGGCTGCTGGAACTCTTCGGCGAGCAGCGAGTAAACGCCACCCAGGCCCTGGTCCAGCTCATTGGCAACGAACTTGATTTCCTCGGCTGTGACCCGCTCTCCGTCGCGTTGGCTGTGGAGAAGGAAGGCAAGCTGGAGGCGTTCGGTGATCGAGCCAATCATGCGCTCGGCAACGGCAAAGTCGGACTGCTTGTCCAGCCGAAGCGGGACTACAGCGTTGGCCTCAGCCTGCACGAAGCCACCGTTAGCGGCATCTGCGAGGGCCTTAGGCTTGACCGTGGAGTTGGGAGCGACCAGCCAGATGACCTTGGCCCCTTGGATGGTGCCGTCACGCAGAGCTGCAGTTAGGGAATCAAGGTTAGCGAGGTCTCCGATGTACTCGTCGATGAAGCCGCGACCATAGTCCTCGCCTTCGATGTAGGTGAAGCGCAGAGGTATCCAGGGCAGCTTGTCCTTGGGGTATGAGCCCGAGGTCTCGCCTTCGATTAGAACGCCCTCGATCTCCTGGCTTACGGTGTACTTCTGGCCGGTCTCGTCGAGGGTGATGTGCGTGTAGATGTCGACCTTGGCGTCCCGCTTGGCCTCAGCGGCGGTGGGGACGGTATTGATCTTGGCCATGATGTCGGCCGGGAGCGCAGTGCGGGCGATGGTCTCAAGCAGGACGATGTCGAGGATGGTGCCAGAGGCGTCACGCTGCACCACATAGGATGACAGTCGGTGGGCTCTTGGCTTCCCCTTCTTGGGAATGTGTAGGAGGCAGTTGCCGGCCAGCAAGAGCTGACGGAACACCTCGAACGACACCGGTCGGAACATCGAGCCGTTCATCTCGGACAGGACTGCCCGTTCGCGAGCGCTCAGTGCCTTCTCGATCTCGCCGCGCTTGTCATTGGCCTTGGCCAAGTTGGCGAGTGCCAGGTCGTCGATCTCATATTTGAAGAATGGGGCGTTGACCGGGAACAGGGAAACCTGGAGCTTTGAAGCCAGATGCCTAAGTCCACGAGCGCCAAGACTTTGGTTGGGCTCTACGAATGTGGTCGAACCTGTCGTCCCGACTTTGGGGAAGAGGTACGGGACCGTGAGTTCAGCAGCCCTGACGGCCCGCTTGATATACGGGTCTCGTTCAGTGGCCAGTGTTTCGTATAGAGCCTTCGCGGAAACTACTTCCGTATCGGGCAAAGATTACCTCGGGATGTTGACGCCAGTGGCACCAGCAGCCAGGGGGATCGTAAGGGAGGAGCGGCCTGTCCGTGCGCGAGCTGCCTTGCCGGCGTCGTTGTTAGCCGAGCGGGCGGTCTCGTTCAGGACCGGAGCCTTGGGTACGGCGAGCAGCGGCGGGGGCGGCTGAACCACATCCGGCTTCTCGATCTTAGGTTTGCTTAAGCACATTGGGGATTGCTTCGTCTTCCTGATTTTGGAGTGAGCCTTGAAGGAATTGAATGACCCTCTGCTCTCCGATCAAAGCCCCAAGCTCACGGTCGGAAATCTCTAGGTTCGTCGGGAGGGTGTTTGGAAAGATACGCTTTAGCGCATCGATAGCATCCCGAGAGACTACAGGAGCGGGAATGAACCCCTCCGTAGTGCCACTGTTCACCCTATTCACTTTTGAGGTCCCCAAAGGTGACGACGTGGATGGGCTCGATGATTTCCAACATCTTGTCCTGCAGGTCAGCGATGCTTCCGTCGTTGGTGACCACATGGTTGACCCAGGCGCTGCTGATGCCGGCCTCCGAAGCATGGCCAGAGGTGCCCCTTCGGTAGACCTTTGGGTGCAGCCTGACGACTTCACCACCAGCAGCCATGACGGCCTCGGCCTCATTCTCGAACCGGCAGTCATCGGTGACCACAGGCCCTTCCAGGCTGTCGACCTTCCGCTTCCAGCTCCTGATCCAGAAGTCGTCGCTCATAAGCCCACGGCCCCATTCGGAACCCAGGGTCTGCATTGCGTGGCGCGGCGTGGCACCGTTTAGGTACGGGTCAGGGACTTCCTTGAGGTCACCCTCGATCCGGCGCTCTATCTGATCCGGGTCGTCCAGGCCCACGCTCACATAGAATGCGCGGAGCATTGCCTTGAGCGGGCCTGAGAACTTCACTGTCTGGTAACCGTGGGCGTCCACGAGATACCGTCCAGCTTCCGACTTGCCGGACCCCGCAGGACCCGACAAGGCGATGACTTTGGATGCCATCAGAGGATGAAGCTGTAACGCTTGAGTGCCGCGAGCGAGGCCTTCGCACCATCGATGTGATGGACGAAGTGTCCACCGGCCTTCGCCCACCGGAGCTTGTTCAGCCAGCGGTCGTCGACCAGGGCGTCACCCGGTTCACAGTAGTTTGGCTTGTCCTCGGTGGCGCATGTGATGACCTTGACATCGGTGCCAAGTTCACGGGCCACCCAGGCGCGCTTCTGCCGGTCGATCTCCTCGCCACCCGTCTTCGGCAGCGCGGTCAGGATCACCGGGTTGAGGTGAGCCACGGCGTTCCACAGCTCAGCCGCATCGCGCATGAGGGGGAAGTTCTCGAAGAAGTCGGGGATCGAGTTGAGGCGGTCCCAGAGTTTGCGCGGGCCATAGATGAACTCGTAGCGATAGTGGTCGCCGCCGAGCGCACGATAGGCAGCCGTGTCGAAGTCAGCGAGGACGCCGTCGAGGTCTAGGTAGAGGGTTGCCATAAGATCGGTTCCTTCTTGACATGGTCGTAGTCGTCGTTGCGGAGGATGCGGGCGAGCCGGGCTTGCAGCAGGGCGTCGTCGAACGTCAGGCCGGCTCTCTCGAACTGGCTGACCACGGCTTCCCATTGGGTTGCCTTCTCGACCGTGCGCCACTTCAGCTCGGTCTCGCCTTTGCGTTTCCCTGAGGTGAACTCATGGGTGTATTGCTCCCACCCAAGGTTCTCGTTCAGGGCAGCCAGGGCGGTGACAGGGCCGAGGCCAGGGCAGCCTGGATAGCCGTCCGTGGTGTCCCCGGTCAGGGTCTGGAAGAGCCAGTTCTTGTCGGCCTCCTCGCGGCTGATCTTGGTGATCTCGCCGTTCTGGTAGAGCAGGCCTGGGATGGTCTTCATGTCCTTGTCGGCCGAGCAGATGATCTTCTCGCCCTTGATCAGCCGAGGGTTGGTGGCCAGGATGCCCATGACATCGTCGGCCTCGATCCCGGGCTTGAACTTCGCGCCCTTCTCTTCGATCAGCCAGCGCTTGACTTCGTTGGTTCCGACCGGCTTGCGTGACCGGCCGTGCTTGTATGCAGGGTAGATGTCGTGACGGAAGACCGAGCCCTTCGACAGGGTGATGACCGACGCATCGGCCTTCAGGTCTTTCTCCATGCGGGCGACAGTCGCCATGATGGTTGCTTTGACTTCACCCACGTCACAGGTGAGCGTCCAGACGTCGTCGCCCCAGTCGGTCTCGACCTCCAGGGCAGCTCCGGTTGACACGACGAGGATGTCCCCGTCGATCAGAAGTGTTCTCAAATGGTCTCCTCGGTGAGCTTGAGTGGGACGATGGTGAAGTCAGCCGGGAAGTGTTCCGGCCATTGTGCAGCGAGCCTCTGCCGCTGCCTTATGGAGGCCCTAGCGTTCTTCTCGGAGGTGTACAGGACAGCCTTGGACGGCTCGTCGGTCTCTATGGGTGAGCTGACGAATGCCATTAGGCGTCCGGTGGCGGTGTTGCGGAGGGCGTACAGCATCAGAGGAACAGCCGCGTCTTCAGCCCGACCTTCTCGGACGTGGCGTTGAACTTGTCGGCCACGGCGTTGTCGAGGTTGATGCCCACATCCATGGCGATCAGATCGCAGCAGATGATGACGTCAGCCAGCTCCTCAGCCAGATGCTCTAAGGTGTCTCGGGAACCCTTTAGGCCGAGGCGGGCGCGCTCCAGCTTCTTGAGGACGTTGCAGGCTTCGCCCACTTCGCCGGCCAGCTCGTTTCCACGAAAGGACAGGCTGAGGGGTGGTGTGCCGTCGAGCCACTCGATATTCCGAGCGACGTTGGCAGATCGGAGCGATAGGTGAACTTGGACGCTCACTCGCCGACGATCCCGTACTTGTTAGCCATCAGCTTGGCCATCGCCTTCCGGTCGATCTCCCGAAGACTGCCTGCGATGGAGCCCCCGTAACATGCCGGCCGCATCGTCAGGATGTAGCTCGAACCATTCGGTGCCGGGGATGCGATAGCCATCCAGCAGCTCGTGAAGAATTGCCTCAGCTTGCTTGCGATCATTGAATATCCTCGTTTCGTGGAAGCGATACGCCCGGTCTGGGTCGTTCGTGTTCATCTGCTGAAGGCGGTTCTTTAGGTCCTTCGCGAGGCCGACCTTGCACCGCCCCGGCCACGCTGCATTGACTGCGACGTAGACGTGACCGGGAGTGTTCTGGCTGGCTTTAGTGTGTCTCCGCCCAGTTCTGGCCGTACGAAGAGTTGCCGGCGAGGTGGCAGCGGAACTTGTAATATTCACCAGCGAGGCGGATTGCTTCAGCAGCAGTCTTTCCCACCAGCTCGGCCTTATCTTCATCGACCTCGATCTGCCATTCATCATGGACATTTGCGACGAACTCGTAGTGAACGCCGGGGACAAGCCCGAGGGCCTGTAGGTTGTTGTCAAGGATCACCAAAGCCCGCTTCATCTGGATCGCGCCGGCAGACTGCAGGAGCGTGTTGAGGCAGGAGTGAGGTGACCGTACGGAGAGGATGCGACCGTCGAGACCCTTGAGCTGCTTGGTAGCGAGGCACTTGGCCTTGACCGCTGAGATCAGCTTGTTGAGCGCCGGCAGCGCCGCGAGGAACTTGGCCCGCGAGAGCTTACCAACCGACATCTGCTTGGACGGAGCGGCACCGAGGATGGCACCGAGGTTGGCGTCACCGGAGCCGTAGATGAAGGCATAGAACCAGGTCTTGGCTTGCTCACGAGTACACCCAAGCGCCACAGCGTTGAGTGTGTGCATGTCAGTGCCGTTGGCCTTGTTGCCTTCGAGGACGGTCTTGATGTACGCGCCGCCGTCGTAGGCAGCCATGTAGCCGGCGAGATCGCGCAGCTCCAATGCATCGGCGTCACAGCCGACCAGCACCTTGCCCTTGGACACGGTGAACAGCTCACGACATTCCCGACCGTAGGGCATAAGCTCGCCGGTCTTCTTGTCGTGGATGCCTGGGACCTGACCGATGTTCGGCTTGCTGTGGGTCATGCGGCCGGTGACCGCGCCATTGGTGCTGATGCGACCATGGATGCGACCGTTGCGGACGTGACGCAGCCAGCCTTCCTTGCCGTCCGAGAGCTGCCCGATCCGCTTCTGAACCATCAGGTAGCGGGTGAGCAGCTTCGCCTCGGGCCATGGCAGCGCCTGCAGGGTCTCGTCGTCGACCTTGGGGCTGCCGTCCTTCGTAAACTCCGAGGGCTTCCACCCGTAGAGCAGCTTCAGGCGGTCAGCGATGTCATCTCTCGAGCCGGGGTTGAACGGCATGAGCTTGACGTCGGTGTAGAGGTCGCCGGCTCCCCACTGGCACTGGACGTAGATCGGCTTCTTCTCGCCGGTCTTCTTGACGATCTTGAAGTCGCCCTTCTTGTCCCGCTCGTAGCCGAGGATGGGGTGCTGCTTCTGGACCATCGTGCGGTCGAAGGTCGAGGAGCGTTGGCCTTTGTTCCGATACCAGGGCTTGAAGACCAGAGCTAACTCACGCTCAAGGTCGGCCTTAGCCTGGGCCAGGATGCCGTAGAGGACAGCGGCCTTGGCCTCGTCAAACGCGAAGCCGTACTTCTCCTGCCGGCTGACGATCCTGCGAACGTCATGCTCAAGGTTCCAGCTCTCTTCCGAGAAGCCTTTGCCCAGGCAGCGAGCCCAAAATTCCGCGGTGACCTCGACGTCTTGGACGCAGTAGTCCTGCATCCCTTGGGACCAGTTGCCCCACACGAACGCTGTGAGGGCATCACCCTTGAGACCTTGGGCGACACCAGCCGCCTTCATGATCGTGCCGTAGTCGCCCTTCCACTTGCCGAGGCGTTGGCCCCAGGCTTCGAGGGAGTGGCGGCCGAACATGAAGGGCTCGATCCACTTGAGGCCCTTGCGCTTCTGCATGTCGGAACGCCGGAAGTCGGCATCTGTCAGGTCGGCCCAGATGAGGCGCGACAGGATCAGGGTGTCCCGAACGATTCCCTTGGGGAGGAACCAAGGGTGCAGCTTCTGGATGGCCGGGACGTCGAACTCTTGGATGTTGTGGCCGACGATGGTCTCGGCTTCCATGAGCAGCTTGAGGCCGTACTCGATGCTGTATTTCGAGCCGGGTTGGTCGTGGCAGGACCACAACATTCCCGTCTCGTACTCTTTGATGACCAGTGAGTGGATCACTGTCATCTCTGGGATCAGTCCGTTCGTCTCGATATCGAAGACGAGGGTCCGAAGCCTCATGCGGTCAGCTTATCCACGGCGATGCCGAGGGCTTTGTCGAGCTGCTTGTTCTCGTCCTGAAGGACCCTGATCTGGTCCCTGAGGTTGTCGGCGTTCATGGCGCCAGAGGCGAAGTGATCGCGGCTGCGTTCGACTTCCTTCAGGCGATTGTAGAGCTGACGCTTCTCTTCCTTCTCAGCGAGCAGGAGGGTCGTCAGGTTGAGGATTGATTGGGACATCGTGGCAGACCTCTTGAATTGCGCACACGATCTCCCTCCACTTGTCAGCGAACAGGTGGACCGTGGCAGTTCTGAACTTGAGGGTGAGTTGGTTCCCCCGGCGCGAGATCGTCACGTCCGAGGGATAGGTGTCGTTGGTGTGGTCGTTCAAAACGGAAGGCTGTCGTCTGCCGCCGTCTCATCCACGAAGCCGGTCTTCTCGGCGAATGGGTCGTCCTCGCGCACGAACAGGCGGCCAGTCTCAGCATCGAAGCCGAGATTGATCGTCTTGCCGGTTGAGCGGCCCGTGTAGCGATCCTTGAGGATGCGGAAGACTGTGGTGGTGGCGATAATCGGATCTTCGTTCTGCTGGTCTCGTTCGAGGCCGAACATGAAGAAGGACCAGAAGCCGATTGCTCGGGAGCCCTTGAAGTGCCTGATCATGACTCGCCCGCCTTCTTCGTGGGGCTTGCCGTCTGGTGTGGTCAGGTGGGAGACGAAGTGGATGATGATGCCCAGCTCATTGGCGAGCCCGGCCATTTCCTTCATGATCTGCTCCAGGCTGCCACGCTCGTCGCCTGTGTCGGCCATAGCCGTCAGGTGGTCGATGTAGATCAGCTTGAGGCCCAGGGTGACCGCCATGTAGCGGACGTGACCCTTGACGATGTCCCAGTCGGTCTGGCCGAAGTTGTCGTAGAAGAACAGCTTGCCATCCAGCTCGGTCGCGGCGCGGACGAGTTCTTCCTCGGTCCACCCTGCGTCGGGCACATGGAACATCCGACCCGCCAGCTTCCCGGCGACCCGCTTGGCGGTCTCGACAGGCTTCTGTTCGAGGAAGATCGCGCCGACATTCATCTGGAGGTCAGTGATGTCGAAGGCGATCTGCTGCATCAGGAAGTCGGTCTTGCCGATGCCCGTGCCGGCTCCGAAGCCGTAGACCTCGCCCATGCGCCGCCCGTAGGTGTGCTGGGTCAGCTCCTCAATGCACCACTTCAGGCCCCACTCGACCGGCTTCATCAGGTCGCCCATGATGTCACTGACCCCTACGATGCCGTCCGGTCGGTAGACCTTGGCACCCCAGATCGCGTCGATGGTTTCCTTGATGCGACCCTCCATGAGCATCGCATTGGCGTCCTTGAGGGGCAGTGTGGCGACCTTGAGCTTGCCGGGGGTGAACCCGATCTGGCAGCACTCGGCCGTAGCCTTCTGGCCTGCGTCGTCCTGATCGAACATGAGGATGATCTCCTCGTAGTTCTCCAGCCACGCGAGGTTCTTCTTCAGCGCCCTGGCAGCGCCGTCACAGCCGTTGGGGATCGAGACGACAGGCCACTTGTGACCCTGCATCTGGCTAACAGAGATCGCGTCCAACTCGCCTTCGGTGATGACGATCTTCTTGCCGCCGTCGCGCCAAAGCCACATGCCATAGAGGCACATATCGTCCTTGTGGCCTTTGGACCTGAAGTCCTTGCCGGCGAACCTGATCTTCTGCCACACGAGTTGCTGTGCGGCGTTGCGGTAGTTGAACAGACGGACAGGATCACCGTTGAGCGTCGAGCGGGTGAAGCCCCACTTCTGCGCGCTCTCCAGATTGATCCCCCGGCTCTGCCAGTCAGCGGGTTCCCCGAGAGCAACAAAGTCCGTCGTCCGCTGCTCCGATGGAGCCTCGGTCTGTGTTTCCAATTCATGTTCTCCGGGTTCGTAGTGCCGACAGCCAAAGCAGTAAGCGTGGCCGTCCGTGTATCGGGCTAGGTTGTCCTTCGAGCCGCACTTTGGGCATGGCTCTTTGCGAAGGAACTCGCTCTCAGTCTCGTGCAACGTTCTGGAACTGCTGCCGCTGGCGCATGACGAAGCATTGGCGCTCGCCGGGCTTGTAGTTTCGCGCGTAGCTTTCGCCCTGGGCCTTGACCATGGCAGCTACCTCGGCCGGCGACATTGCTGCCACCAAGGCCTTGGACTGTTCGATCAGTTGGTCGAGCGTTCTCACCCGACCTCCTCGACCTTGATGTTGTTCGCGATCATGGTGAGGCGGGTGCTGGCGAGCAGGGTCTGATGGCCGATGAAGCGCATCATGTTGGCCAGCTCGTAGATGTTGAGTACGTTGGGCTCGACGGCGGCGAACTGAGTGATGTTGTCAGCGAGAGACTTGTCCATCATCTCGCGGATCGTCGTCATCAGACCGTCAGTCGCCTCGTCGGCCAGCTCGAAGGTTGACTTCGCTTTGGCCATCAGACGGACACCTTCACGAGGATGTCGTGATAGTACCAAGCCGTGGCGCTGACGCCGTCGACCGTCGTCGGGCGGCTATGGAACTCGATGGTGTGGAACTGCATCGCCTCGATTGGCGCGTTGTAGTCTTGGTATCGCGCCGAGGAGATCGAATGGACCGGCATGCGGATGCGGTGACCGTCACGATGGCCACGCACGTTGCTCGGGAGCCTTTCGGCGTACTGCTGGAGGTCGCTGATGGAGATTGAGGCGCGGCTCATCGGGTCACCTGCACGGTCACCAGCAGCTCCCGAGAGAGCCACTCGATCATGTCGGCGGCGTCTGTGAAGGCAGCCTGTGGCTCAGCGTAGAGCCCATCCTTGCGGGGGTCGGGTAGGATCAGCACCCAGCCACCATTCTCGGCGGGGGTGACGCGGAAGCCGTCTTCGACGGTCGGCGCGGGCAGTTGGCGCATGCTCTATTCCTTGAATTGGAGGGGGAGGTGGGGACCCCCCGAAGGAGCCCCCGAGGCGTCAGAGCGAGCTGATGCCTGCAGCGATGATCGAGGCGACCGAGGCCAACCACGAGACGACCGCGAAGAACGTGGCGACACGGAAGGTGCGGACAGACTGGATGACCCCGGCAGCGCCCATCATGTTGACCACATAGGCAACCGAGAGGGCGATGAGGCCGGCGATGACACCGAAGGCCGAGCCGTTAGCCGCCGACAGGGTAATGGCCACGACGACGACGACGATGCCGACGAGCAGGGTGAAGAACTGGTCGATGGTGCGGCCCGACATCAGAGCCAGCCCAGGATTGCGCCGAGGAAGCCCACCGGGATGCCGATGATGCGGATGATGCCGCTCGTCGTCAGGGGAGCGTCGGACGAGAACAGGTGGATCACGTCGATCAGGTTGACGACCCAGCCATAGATGAAGGCGACGATGAGAGCGATCTGGAAGAGTGCTGCGGCCTTCATGATCATGCCACCAGCTTGGTGAAGCGCTTGGCGATCTTGGCGGCTTCGTCACGGGCCACGTAGGCTTCGCCCTGGAGCTGTTCCAGAACTTCGATGCGGGCTTCGATCAGAAGGGCCTTGCGGTCCTCGTAGGCGACCACGGCGTTGAGCTGATCGATGGCCTTGGTGACTCCGGCAATGGCCTTGGCGGTCGAGGGACGCACTGCGCCCATGATGAGGTTCAGAAGGTTCTTCATTTGGTGGCTTTCGCTTTCTTTGGAGTGGCCGTTTTGAGGATGGTTGAATTGGCTTCCGAGCGCCCAGGAGTCGGGGCTTCGTCGATCCAGCATTGGGGGATGGACTTGTCGGCGTATTGGAAGCCGTGGGTGTCGCACCACATGGCGTAGGTGGTGGACGACTGCTTGGAGATGCGGGTGGCAGATCGGGAGAACACGAGCCGGATGTCGAGGCCGGGGTGCTGCTTCTTAATGTGCAGATGCTTCTGCCGGTCGGCCGTAACGAACTGGCCTTTGGTCTCTACGATGATGCCGTTGTCGAGGAGGAAGTCGGGGGTGTATTTCGCCTCCCGAGCGGGCACCTCATAGGTGATCTTGTGGGCCTCGTAGGTGTAGGTGATGCCGAGGGAGTTGAGGTCCCCCGACACCTTGTCTTCGAGCCCAGATCGGAAACCCTTGGCGATGGCGGCTTGCCGCACCGAGGGCTTCCAGCGTGGGTTGGCCAAGGCTTAGAAGTCGCTTTCGCCGGCCGACGAACCACCGGTCTCGGTGCCGCCGTCGCTGTCGTCCGAGGTGTCTTCGTTCTCGCTCTCGTCGTACTCGAAGCCGCCTTCTTCCTCGCCGAAGCCGTGGGAAGCGCCGGAGCGGGAGCCGTTGGAGACGAGGTCGATGAGCTGGACGCCTTCAAGCATCAGCTTCAGGCCACCGGCTGCAGTGCCAGGGATGAAGTAGCCGTCGCCGACTGCGAACGAAATCTTGCCTTCGGTGCCACCCCAGATGTTCGGGAACTTGAAGACCGGGTTGCCGGCCTTGTCCTTCACCTGATGGCCATTCTGCATGACCTTGGTGCCTTTGATCTTCTGGCCCTTAGCGTCATAGAGATCGGGGCGCGACGACCAGAGCTTGCCAGCGCGCGGGCCATTCTTGACTTCGCCCGAGGCCTTCTTGGCCATCTTGAAGGCGACGTTGCCGGTGTCTTCCTCGGTTTCCTTGTCGAAGACCGTCTCGAACAGAGCGTTCATTGCAGGGCCGGTGACGCCCTTCTTCTTGAACTTCTCGCGGGTGCCCTTGTCCAGCTCGGCGAATGCCTTCTCGGCGTTGCGTGTGGCAGCCTCGAACAGCTCGTTGAGCGACGGCTTGCCGCCGAACTTGGTGTCACAGAACGTCTCGGCGTCAGCCAGGGACATCATGACCTTGGTCGAGTATTCGCCATCCGGCTTCGGGAACTTCTCGTTGCCGTAGTCCGGTTCGCTGAGCTTCGGGTAGACGAAGACGACGCGAGGGGTGGTGAACTTCTGGTATTCAGTACGTGCTTCTTTTGCCATGTGCGGAGGAGGTCCTTTATGGGAGGTAATTAGACGAGATGACGGCGTTCAAGGGACGAGACGTCGAACCCTTGATTGGTGAGCTTGGCCCAGAGATCGACTGGGATGGGGTAGCCGCGCCTCCAAGTGAGGATGGCGGCGTGGAGGGCTGGTGTCGGGCGGATCATGCCTCGGCCTTCAGGACCAGATCGAAGGACTTCTCGAAGGAGGAGGTGATCTTGGTGACCTGGGCGTCGATCCCGAGGGTGCCCTTCACGTAGTCGGTGAGGAGCTTGAGGATCGCTTCCGGGGCGACCTTGACCGACTTGATGGGAGCCTGCTTGTTGACCTTCTTGGTTGGTGCGATGTCGTCCATGATGATGAAGTCAGCTCGCCGGCCAGTGATGGGGTAGAAGGGGCCAGAATGGCGGGCCTCGAACGCTGCCTTCTTGGCGCGGTCGAACGCTGCCTGATCCCGCAGATACTGCTTGGGGACGACGACGAAGTTGTCAGCATTGAGGGAGCAGCGATGGGTGCCAATCTTGATGTTGTAGGCGTAGGTCCCAGAGTTGAAGCCGGTGATCTCGCCGACCATGCCTGGCTTGATCCACCAGTGGGTCGGAACATCGGTGACCATGATGCTGTCACCGACCTGGGGAGCGGCTGGTGCTTGCCTGACCAGCGTGAAGTATTGAACGAGGCTGGAGGCTTGGCCTTTGTCGAAACCCTCGACCTCGATCATGTCCCTGACCTGTCGGACAACGGTCCATTCAGAGCCAACGAGCATCTTCTGGCCAGCAGCGTAGTCGTGGTTGGGGTAGGTGATGCGGCGAACGACGTCACCCTTGTTGAACTTCTTCATGCGATTTCTCCCTTGAGGTATGCGGTGATGCCGCGGAACTCGGCTCGCTTGCCGTCGTCGCCGTTGATGAGGTTCTTGGTCGCAGCGAAGGCTTCCTGAGCAGGAATGCCGAGATGTGCTGCCAGTTCGAGGAAGACCGCCGCCGCGCCCATGATCTGGATTTCGGGGCGGAAGTCCTGCAGTCGGTCGAGGACGGTGAGGGAGGCCATTGCCACTTCGCGTGGGCCAGCCATGTTGAGAACGTCGCGGTTAAGCCGGGGCATGTGGGCCTCCTGTCATGGCTCGGGTGATGAGGATCAGGACGATGGCGAGCAGCACTGCTGAGGTGATGCTCATGCGCGGCGCTCGCGGTGGATGGCCTTGCGCTGTTCCTTCTTGCCGAAGTAGCCGTCAGCCTTGAGGCTTTCGATCAGGGTTCGGCGAACCTCGTAGCGCTCCGTCTTCGAAGCTGCTGCAAGATCGATGGTCACAGAGCCGACGCTTATGTCGTGGCCGGCTGCGCCCATCCTTAGGGTTATATTCCTGCTCATAATGTTCCTTTCGGTTTCGTAGGGCCACTGTTCACCCTAACCTCCGGTTTGTCAGTCGCTCCGTTTGCGGAGACGATTAGGCGAAGAAGAAGTCGCTATTCATGATCTGCCAGAGGTTTAGGTCTCCTGTTTGTGGAAGTTCGGGAAGCTCGTCGATTAGTGACGGGCCGAGGTTCTCGACCAGCTCATCACGGAAGTGGGTGAGGGGACTGGTCTCATACATGCGGACGAAGACCTCGCGGAGCTTCGTCGCCAGTTTGGTTGTGTTGCAGGCGTGGGTGCCGTAGCTGTCGTGGATCATGGCGAAGGACTTGATGCCATCGCCGGCCAGTGCATCGACCGTGAGGATCATGGCCGAGGCGTCTAGGCTGTGGACGAAGTTGGGGCTGATCGAGGTGGCCTGCTTCGCTCGGTTGATGTCGTCCGTCTCCTCGTGATTGAGGAGCTGGAGTATCGAGCCGCTGATCTTCGTCTTGATCAGGCGGTGACGGGTGTCCATGTAGCTCTGGTAGCCGACGAAGCCTGATGGTGTCGTCCAGTGGACCGGGAGGTTCTTCTTGGCGATTATCCTCGCGACCTGTTGAAGCCACGCCATGGCCTCTTTGGCCGCGATGACAACGTCACCGATGCTGGACCAGATGATGCTGGACAAGAACCCAATGGCCCGAGGAAGGTCGTCCCCCAGGTTGTGTTCCTGGCCGGCATCGATCCTCTTCTTGATCTCCAGCTCGACGTACTTGACGCACGACCTAGGGGTTCCACCGTAGGGCAGAACCATGACCGGCCGCTTGGTGGTGCTTCTGTCGATCCCGAAGTGAAGCCACTCGTGAGCCCAACGTCGGCGCTCAGCCTCGGTCGGTCCACGCTTCTTCTTGTCGTCTGGGTCAGGTGTCTCCTCAATCGGAAGATCTCCGATTGCGGAGGCAATACGGCGCAGTGAGGCTGTCGCTTCCTGGGCGACAACAGCATAGATGTCCTGCGGCTCGTCGGATGGGATCAGGTTGACGGCTGCGCCACCAACACTGTCGAGTAGCATGGCCGAGAAGTGCTGGAGCCCGTTGCAGGACCCGTCGAGAGCGATGGGCAGGCGGTTCCGGTAGGTCGACTGGTTGGTGAGCATCTCCCGATACTCGAAGCAGAACGCGAGGAAGCACCACGGCTTGTCGGCCTCGGTCCACCACAGGTTCGCGAATGGGTCTTTGGCACAGTCACAGATCGCCCTGCCATTGTCGTTGACCCACTTGACGCGGTCGTCGAACTTGACCTTGTCGATGCCGAAGACGTTGGCACCGTGGATCATGAGCCAGCGCGGCCCATCTTCCTCGCCAAGCGGGAGACCCTCGTCGAACATGATGAGACCTTTGACGTTATCAGGTCCCTGTGGGTTGAGCCCGAGCGGGACCGGATAGGCGCGGCCACGGAAGTCGAGGTTGTGCGGGAAGAACAGCGGATCACCCTTGAACTTCTCGGCCAGTTCGATGAGCTGTTCTTGGGCGAGCCGATCCTGGGCGCGCTGGAGGTTGGCCTTGTAGACGTCCCGAGCCTTCCACTTCCATTCGCGGAGGATGGTGTGGTCGGTGTCAATGCCTTCTGGACGCTCAGGCATGTCGATGTCGCGCCTGGGGATGAGCCCTGCCACGTCTGAGCCGGCCGCGATGAACTGCTTCATCACGTCGAGAACCCTGTCGTTGATCGCCCAGCCCGTCTTCTGGATGGCGTTCAGGCCACCATATACGGCCCCCAGGTGTGCTTCCTTGAGCAAGGCAATCTGCCCAGGTCTAGCCCGACGAACGAGCTGGAGTGGGCGCACTGCCTCGGTATGGTAGCCGCCACCTGATAGGCTGTCCCAATCCTTCGGCGGGATCACGGTAGGCATGTAGTAGGGCTGCAGCAGCTCACCCTTCATGATGGACTTGCTGATCCAATCGGTGACCTTGGGCGTCATCGAGACCAGGTACTGCTCGCGGTAGGGTCCGCTGAAGGTGGCTTGTGTTAGCTCGATGGAGGCGAGGCCGGTCTGCTCACAGAAGACCTCGACCAGCTTGGAGCCGAGGAGGATCATTTCCTGCTTCGACCAGCGGTCCCAAGGGATGTCGTACTTGCCCATGGAATAGTTTAGGACCACCCGCTTGTGCTGCTCGGTAGCTCCGTCGTCGGACAGTCCCTTGGTGATCTTGGCGAACAGCTTTGGGTTCTGCTTGGCGAACTCCTCGAACCGGGCCTCGCCCTCGACCGCGATGGCCACGAGCCGAGCGACCCCGATCAGAGTGGCCGAGCTGCGGTGCATGAGGCGGCTGAGGATTGCCCGGGCTGCGAGGTAGGCGACGACCTGGGGGTCCATGTGGCGTATCAGCCTAGCGGCCACCGCCTTGGGGCCAGGACGGCCGGCGTAGACGTCATCCACGAAGGTGCGGATAGCGGTCGACATAGGGCCGACGACCTGCTGCATGAGGTGGGTGCCGGTCTTGATCTCGGAGCCACGCTCAGCCTCCACTTCCTTCTTAACGTAGGAGTGGTAGCGCGCTGTGCCGAGGCCGGTCATTTCGATCTCCAGCTCGGCTTGGCGGATCGACGGGTTCATTGAGACGTGCGCGTTCAATAGCTTCTCCTAATATGGCTGCGGCCAACGTTCGGGCAGCCCGCTCGGCGGCGGGTGCATCCATCATGAGTTGGTAGAGGATCAGCTTGACGTCCCTGTAGGACAGGCCGCTGATCTGGGCGAGGACGTGGACGCCTTTCCGGTTCTCGGCCATCAGGCAGCCACCGCAGGGAACACTACGCCGCGCAGGACGCGGGAGACGTGAGCTTGATCGATCCTGAAGATGGCGCTCATGTCGCGCTGGCGGGCCTCAGGGTTGTCCTGCTTGTAGGACCTAATCATCGTGGCCAGCTCCTGCGTTAGCTTCACGTTGTTGGTCTCGCTGCGTGGTGCCCGAGGCAGCATTGGGTTCGGTGTCAGGAAGTCAGCCAGGATGCCACGCAGGCGCTGAGACCATGCTGGGTGAAGGCCATACTCCCTCATGTCACGGGCCAGGACGTCGATGGCCTCACGGGCGTGTTTGATTTTGCTCACGGTTTGTTCTCCTGTCAGGTCACCATGCCACAACTTCCGTGCCACAAGAGCGCTGGGTCACCAAATCTACTCCGCAAACGGAGACGACCGGCTCAGGGCTCTAAAGCAAGGCTGAACGGCATGAATTACAAGGGTTTTGGGGGGTAGCTCCGGTAGCGGATTTGCTTAGGGGTGGAACCTAAATCCAGGGCGTCTACCAATTCCGCCACATCCGCATTGCCCGGCCAATCCCATGTAGCCATCATTCTGTCAATGTCAGAGCCCACATCGGCATCATTGGCCGGAATGCAAAGATGGTTGAAAATCGGCCGCGCCTGTGACAAAAGGCGTGTCGAATGTGACGGGACGCGACGATCCGCTTCTGCAGAATGTGATAAGAAGTAGGAAAAACAAAGACTTATTCACATTTTGGAGCGTATTTCTGGAGGATTTGTGCCGCGTTGAGCGGACAGATCGCCAAGTCCCGCACCAAAAGCCATTCCCGGCAAGATCATACCGGCAGGCTGTAAACGGCAGGGGCCGTTTGACGGCCTCATTGGTGGAAACAAAGGTTTTATGATGCAGGTCACCGAAACGCTCAACTCCGGTCTCAAGCGCGAGATCAAGATCACCGTCCCGGCCGGTGACATGGAAGCCAAGCTGATGGCGCGGCTCTCCGATGCCAGGAACAAGGTCCGCATCAATGGCTTCCGCCCCGGCAAGGTGCCGGTGCAGCATCTGCGCAAGGTCTACGGCAAATCATTCATGGCCGAAGTGGTCAACGAGATTCTCAATGATTCGACCCGTTCGATCATCACCGGGCGCGGCGAAAAGGCTGCCATGCAGCCTGAAGTGATCATGACCGAGGACGAGAAGGAAGCCGAGAAGATCCTGGCAGGCGGTGCCGATTTCGAGTTCCGCCTGAACTATGAGGTCATTCCGCCGATCGAGATCAAGGATTTCTCCGACATCAAGGTGACGCGCCACGTGTTCGACGTGCCGGATGAAGAGATCGACGAGCAGGTCAAGCGTGTCGCTGAATCCGCCCGCACTTACGAGCCGAAGACCGGCAAGGCCGCCGAGGGCGACCGTGTGACCATCGATTATGTCGGCAAGATCGACGGCGAAGCCTTCGGCGGCGGCGCCGGCACCGATCAGCCGCTGGTGCTCGGCTCGAAGGAATTCATCCCCGGCTTCGAGGACCAGCTGGTCGGCAGCAAGGCCGGCGACGAGAAGCAGGTCACGGTTACCTTCCCGGAAAACTACCAGGCGGCGCATCTGGCCGGCAAGGAAGCCACTTTTGACGTGACGATCAAGGAAGTGTCGAAGCCCGGCGCGCTTGAGATCAACGACGAGATGGCCAAAAATCTCGGCCTTGAATCGCTGGAGCGCCTGCGCGAGGTGGTGCGCGGTCAGATCGAGAACCAGTTCGGCTCGATAACGCGCCAGAAAGTCAAGCGGCAGTTGCTCGACCAGCTCGACGCTGCTTACTCGTTCGAGGCGCCGTCCAAGCTCGTCGAGGCCGAGTTCAACAACATCTGGAACCAGGTCAACCGCGACCTCGAAGCTGCCGGGCGCACCTTTGCCGACGAAGAGACGACTGAAGAAGAAGCGCGTGCAGAATACATGCGGCTTGCCGAGCGCCGCGTGCGTCTCGGCCTGGTTCTCGCCGAAATCGGCGAGAAGGCCGGCGTCACGGTGACGGACGAGGAATTGCAGCGCGGCCTGTTCGAGCAGGTGCGTCGCTATCCGGCCAACCAGCAGCAGGAAGCCTTCGAATTCTATCGCAACAATCCCGAAGCGCTGAACACGTTGCGCGCGCCGATGTTCGAAGAGAAGGTGGTCGACCATCTGCTCGGCCAGATTTCGGTCACCGATGTCAAGGTCAGCAAGGAAGAGCTGCTGGCCGACGACGAGGATACGGAGACAACCAAGGCCAAGCCGGCGAAGAAGGCGGCTGCGAAAAAAGCGGACACCAAGAAGGCCGACGACGACGCTGAAGAGCCGAAGAAAAAGGCCGCGCCGAAGAAGAAGGCCGCCAAGGACGCTGAATAACGTCCCTGCTGAATTCCGAAAGGCCGCCTTCTCGAGGCGGCCTTTTTCGTTGTGGCGCAGACGCAACGGTTTTCACGCATCTGGCGGTCGAGGTAGCGATATGAAGCTTTGATGATTATCTGCGCTGGGTTGCTGACCGCAGCGGTTGTTGGAGGCATCGTTGAGACAGTTCTTCGGTATCGGAAGCGTGGCGGCGGCGTTCCTGCTTGCGTCGGTCTGCGGCATTGCCCAGGCTGATACGGTTCTCGACAACTGGCGGTTCGACAAGAGCAGCGATGGCCTTGTCACCGCCTCGCTTTACGCGACCAACAAGCTCATCACCGGCGGCGGCGCATTGAGCTACAGCCCGGTTTTGACGATCGCGTGCCGGACCGCCGGCGAACCGCGTTGGAGCGAATGGCTGCAGCTGAGCGACACCGTTTCCGCCAGCCGAACCATCGCCATGTCGGTGACTGTCGGCCAATCCGGCAAGTTCAACGAAAGCTGGTCGGTCGGCCCGCGCAGCAGAATGCTGGTCCGCGACGGTGCCGACGGCATCAGGCGACTGATTTCCGCGGACCGGCTGCTGCTTTCCTGGCGGTTCGGGCTGCTGTCGGGGCGCGGCAAAGCCGAGTTTGACCTCACCGGAGTTGAAGAGGCGATCGGCCGGATCGCCGCCAGCTGCAACACCAAATTGCCTTGAGCAGATTGTCCGCAGTAAACCTTTGCATGGCCGAACTCTACCTGCCGGCCGGGTTCTGTGGTATGTAGGTGCCGCAACCCCAGGCAGTGGATATCCGTTCTGCCATTCAAGAGCGCATGCCAGCGGACTAAATGTCGGCCTGTGCAGGTCAGCCAGGGCAAATTGGCGATCAGGGAGGAAATGCCATGCGTGCCATTGTGTTTTTTATCATCATGTCCGTCGCCACCGTCATTGCCGGCCCCTCGCGGGCACAGGATGCCGCGGCGGGTGAGAAGGTCTTCGCCAAATGCAAGGTCTGCCACGTCGCAGACAAGGACCAGAACAAGGTGGGTCCGTCCTTGAACGGCGTTATCGGCCGAACGGCCGGGACGCATCCAGGGTTCAGCTATTCCAAGGCTATGACCGAGGCCGGAAAATCCGGCGTTAAATGGGACGAAGCCACGCTGACGACCTACCTTCACGATCCCAAGGCGATGGTCAAAGGAACGAAGATGGCATTCCCCGGCCTCAAGAAGGACGAGGACGTCGCCAATGTCATTGCTTATCTGAAGCAATTCTCCAAATAGACCGGCTCTTCCGCCGGATCTTGGTATAGCAAGCAGGTCGAGGCATAGCCTCGGCCGCAATCTGCCGGCAGTGTCGGTGGGGAGGGCGGCTCGTTGCAAAAAAGACATTGGCCGGCTAGGCTGCCATTCCCATCGGTGGTCGTCTGAATGTCGACTGAAGAAAGCCGTCTCAAGGATACCGGCATCCGCCTCTCGGAGGCGACGGCGGGTGATTTCTTTGCGCTTTTGAAACCACGCGTCATGGCGCTTGCCGTGTTTACTGCCTTCGTCGGCCTGATGATGGCGCCCGGCGTGATGAATCCAGTTATTGCCGTAATTGCCATCGGCGCAATCGCGGTTGGAGCGGGAGCCGCCGGCGCGCTCAATATGTGGTACGACGCAGACATAGACGTCTTGATGTCTCGCACGTCCAAGCGACCAATTCCGTCCGGTCGCGTCACGCCTGGCGAAGCTCTCAGCTTCGGTCTGGTGCTTTCCGCACTGTCGGTCATGACGCTCGGCGTACTGGTGGGGTGGCTCGCCGCATCGTTGTTGGCGTTCACCATCTTTTTCTATGTCGTCATCTACACGATGTGGCTGAAGCGCTCGACGCCACAGAATATCGTCATAGGTGGCGCGGCAGGCGCCCTTCCTCCGGTGATCGGGTGGGCTGCTGCAACCGGCGCAATCGGCATTGAAAGTCTCATCCTGTTTCTGATCATTTTCCTCTGGACGCCGCCTCATTTCTGGGCGCTGGCCCTTTTCAAGGTCGGTGACTATGCCGCGGCGGGGGTCCCGATGATGCCGAATGTGGCCGGCCAGCACTCGACCAGAAAACAAATCTTCGCCTATTCGCTGCTCTTGGCGCCAATCGGCGTGCTCCCTTGGGGCTTCGGCTTCGCGAGCGGATACTACGGCACTGCTTCAGCCGCGTTGGGTGCAGGTTTCATTTGGCAGGCCTGGAAGGTTCTCGTCGCCGACAAGGAGATGAAGCCGGCAAAGGCGCTGTTTGCGTATTCGATTGTCTATCTTTTCGCAATATTTGCGGCGTTGCTTGCCGACACCATTGTAATGCGAGTGATCGCTTCAGCCGACTATTGACCCCGGCTCAAAACATCACGTTGGCAGAGCACAAAATCCCAGCAACAGCAGAATAACGACGCCAAGGCCGAGTATGAGAACTGTCCTTCCGTCCATGACCTTCACCTTCGACTAGAAGAGCATATCGAAGAACGGCGTCCGTAGCTAGTCAGGCTACCCGGGACCTCCTGCTCCCGGGCCTTCCTACAAAGCGCGACAAGTCCCCCGCATGAGAGTATATTGATCATGGTGCAGGTCGCGGTTTGCGTGGGCCAATCATGCAGAACGGCAGCACCGTAAAACGCGACCTTACCGGACCTGGTCTGGAGGAATGGTCATGGCAAGCTTTCACGTGATAGCAGGCGCCAGCGAGACGCTGGAACACACCAGAATTCGAAAAATCGGTGTCTCCGATCTTTTTGATGCGCTCAGGCGTGGCGTCGATGATTTCATGGTCAAACCGTCGCACATCGTTTTTCTCTGCCTGATCTATCCGATTGCGGGAGTCGTGCTTGCTGTCTGGACATCAGGTAACAACACGCTGCCATTGCTGTTTCCGCTTGTATCCGGCTTTGCACTGATTGGTCCGTTCGCGGCGATCGGCCTCTATGAGATCAGCCGGCGACGGGAAGCCGGGCTCGACGCCTCGTGGAGGCACGCCTTTGAGGTCAGGAGTTCTCCGGCACTGCCGGCTATTGCAGCGGTCGGCGTCATGCTGCTTGCGATCTTTATCGCCTGGCTTTTGACGGCCCAGATATTCTACCAGACCCTGTTCGGCCCGGCGCCGCCGCAATCGCTGTCCAGCTTCATCAGTGAAATATTCGCCACGGGACGCGGCTGGACGCTCATCATCCTGGGTCACGCCATCGGCTTCGTGTTCGCCGCGGTTGTGTTGTGCACCACTGTCGTCGCATTCCCGTTGTTGCTCGACCGCGATGTCGGCGCCTACGAAGCCATCCACACCTCGGTGCGCGTTGTCCTGGCCAACCCGATCGTGATGGCCGTGTGGGGCCTTATCGTCGCCGTCGCCCTGATCGTCGGCTCGCTGCCAGTGTTCGCCGGGTTGGCAGTCGTGCTGCCGATCCTTGGTCATGCGACCTGGCATGTCTATCGGAAAGTTGTGGAATCAACGCCGGCCACCAGACCGTGAGCTGAAAAAACCTGCCCTGCGCGCACCGGTGAAAGTGCCGGTGCGGGCAGGGTGGGGCAGAGCTTTCAATAGGCCGGGTGGCTGAAACGGGCCTGGCGCGCGTCCTTTGTCAGGTCGCGGAAATCCTTGCCGCTCACATGCACCAGCGTCCTATGGTCACCGCCCTCGAAATAGACTTCGGGAGCGTCGCCGAGGCTTTCATCGAGGACCACTGGCACATCATAGGCAGCGCCGATCGGCGGCACAGCGCCGACATCGCAATCGCCGAACAACGAGACCACCTCGTCTTCGGAGGCAAGTCCAAGAGGCTTGTCCATGACATCCTGCAATGTCGCGAGTTCTATCCTGTGCGTGCTTGGAACCACGGCGAGCGCGTAGCCACGGTCGTGGTGAACGACCACCGATTTGGCCATTATGCTGCCAGGCACATGTGCCGCAATGGCAGATTGTCTGCTTGTCGCCGTGCGGTGATGCTCGACGGTGTCGTAGGAAATTCCTTTCCTATCGATGAAGTCCTTCAGTCTGTTTGCGATGGTCATCTTGGGCGCCCCTTGCTGGTGTTCGCGACGCATGTGGAAACGCCGGCATCGCCTGTCGTTTCCGATACCAACAGAAATGGACCAGCCGTGGATTGTTTCAAGGCGAAGGCTCCAGGACCGGACGGCCTGGATCCGGATTGCATGTCAGGGCCCGGCCCCGAAAAACGCCATTCGGGTGAGAAGCGTGTAGTCCGCTTCGAAGACCATCATCGTCACGAACACCAGCACCAGCACCGGCGGCAGGATAATTGCATATGCCAGCGCCAGCCGTTCCCAGGCCATGTGCATGAAGATGGCGACGATCAGCCCTGCCTTGAGGATCATGAAGATCAGGATCAGCGACCATCTGAGATAGCCGTGGAGACCGAAATAGTCGACCAGATAGGAGCAGGTGCTGAGGATGAACAACCACGCCCAGACCACCAGATAGAGCTTGATCGGGTGCTCTTGATGAACCTCCGCCGGGGTAAACCCGGTCGTCGTCGCATCATGGGTATGGGCGCTGTCCAGCGCATGCTGTCCCAGGCCGTTTGCGGTTGCTTCAGCCATGTCCTGCCTCTCACCAAAGATAGAAAAATGCGAAAATGAACACCCAGACCAGGTCGACGAAATGCCAGTAAAGCCCCATGATTTCGACGTCCTCGTAGCGGCCCCTCCGGCTGGTGAAGAAGCCGGGCCGTCCGACGTCGTAGTCTCCGCGCCAGACCTTTCGCGCCACGATGATCAGGAAGATCACCCCGATCGTCACGTGCGTGCCGTGGAAGCCGGTAATCATGAAAAAGGATGCGCCGAACTGGGCAGCGCCCCAGGGATTGCCCCAAGGCCGCACGCCCTCGGTGATCAGCTTGGTCCATTCGAAGGCCTGCATGCCGACGAATGTCGCGCCGAGTGCTGCGGTCAAGAGCATCAGCACTGCCGTCTTGCGGCGGTCGCGGCGGTAGCCGAAATTGACCGCCATGGCCATCGTTCCGCTGCTCGAGATCAGCACGAAGGTCATGATGGCGATAAGGATCAGTGGAATGTCGGAGCCGCCGATGCGCAGGGCGAAGACCTCGCTCGGATTGGGCCACGGCACGCGTGTTGAGATACGCGCGGTCATGTAGGAGAGCAGGAAGCAGCCGAAGATGAACGTGTCGCTGAGCAGGAAGATCCACATCATGGCCTTGCCCCAGGACACGTTTTTGAACGCCCGCTGATCCGAGGACCAGTCGGCGGCGATGCCTTGCCAGCCTGCGGGCCGCGGCTCTGTTCGGCCGATGTGGGCCAGTGTCGTCTCTGCCATCCGCCCGTTCCTCCTAGGTCAGCAACCCTCGGCAAATGTCGATTAAAGTCGAAGCCCAGCCGGCCAGAAGCGCAAAGATGGCGAGCCAGACGAAAAACAGGAAATGCCAGTACATGGCGCACAGCTCGACACTGAGGCGAAGCCGCTGCGGCTGCGCTCCGTTCCAGGCGCCGACGCTCGTTCTGCCCAGCCCGACCAGTCCTCCCAGTATATGCAGGCCATGCATTCCCGTTAGCAGGTAGAAGAAGCTGTTGGCCGGATTGGATGCCAGAAAATAGCCGTCCGCACTCAGTTCCCGCCATGCCACAAGCTGTCCAATCAGGAAGACGAGCGCCGTGAGTCCAGCGGTGGCGAGGCCAAGCCTGACCATGTCCACTTGACCCTTGCGCGCCGCGAACGAAGCGCACTGTATCGCAATGCTGCTCAAGACCAGTACGCCGGTGTTAAGCCAGAGCAGGGGCGGGATGGGCAGCGGCCGCCAATCCGACAGCGCCATGCGCATGAAGTAAGCACTGGTGAACAGCGCGAACAGGCAGCCGACGACGGCAAGGAAGACGCCGAGACCGATCTTTGCGGTCGGCAGCGCCGATCGGTCCAGAGCGACAAAATCCCCGATCATACCTTGCTCGAGCCACGGTTTCGTCATTAGCCGCTGATGGGAAAGCCACCACCCGGCAATACCGGCGATCACGAGCAGGAAGACCAGGATTACGCTCATGCCGGCTCCCTGGAGGGCGCGAAGGAGCCCGGAACGTTTTGCGGTATGAAGTCCTCCTTGGCTCCCGGTACGCTGTAGTCATAGGCCCAGCGATAGACGATCGGCAGATCCTTGCCGAAATTGCCGTGGGCGGGCGGTGTTTCGGGCGTCTGCCACTCGAGCGTCGTTGCCCGCCACGGATTGCCGCCAGCCTCACGGCCATGGCGGATGCTCCAGATGAGATTGAACAGAAACACAATCTGAGCAAAACCGACTATAAAAGCCATGATGCTGATAAACGAGTTCAGGTGGTGAGCCGATTCCGTCATGATCGTCATGTCGGTCAATTCGTTGTACCGCCGCGGCACGCCCATCAAGCCGAGATAGTGCATGGGAAAGAAGATCAGATAGGCGCCGAGGAAGGTGACCCAGAAATGGAACCGGCCCAGTGTCTCGTTCAGCATCCGGCCGGTGACCTTCGGATACCAGTGATAGATCGCGCCGAAGATTACGATGATCGGGGCAACCCCCATGACCATGTGGAAATGGGCGACGACGAACATCGTGTCCGACAGCGGAACGTCGACGACGACATTGCCGAGGAACAAGCCGGTCAACCCGCCATTGACGAAGGTGACGATGAAGGCCAGGGCAAAAAGCATCGGAATCGTGAGGTGGATGTCGCCGCGCCACAGCGTCAGCACCCAATTGTAGACCTTGATGGCTGTTGGGACGGCGATGATCAATGTCGTTGTGGCGAAGAAAAAGCCGAAATAGGGATGCATGCCACTGACATACATGTGGTGCGCCCAGACCACGAAGCTCAGCGCGCCGATGCCGACGATGGCCCAGACCATCATGCGGTAGCCGAAGATGTTCTTGCGCGCATGGGTGCTGATCAGGTCGGATACGATGCCGAAGGCCGGAAGCGCCACGATGTAGACCTCCGGATGGCCGAAGAACCAGAACAGATGCTGGAACAGGATCGGGCTGCCGCCGCCGTGCTGCAACTGTTCGCCCATCTCGACGATCGCCGGCATGAAGAAGCTGGTGCCGAGCGCCCGGTCGAGCAGCATCATCACGCAGGCGACGAACAGCGCCGGGAAGGCGAGCAGCGCCATGATGGTGGCGGTGAAAATACCCCAGACAGTAAGCGGAAGGCGCATCAGCGTCATGCCGCGCGTGCGCCCCTGCAGCACCGTCACGACATAGTTCAAGCCGCCCATGGTAAAGCCGACGATGAATAGGATCAGCGAGACAAGCATCAGGATGATGCCCCAGTCCTGGCCGCCTGGCGTACCGGTCATGATCGCCTGCGGCGGATAGAGCGTCCAGCCGGCACCCGTCGGTCCGCCGGGCGCAAAGAAGCTCGACACCAGGACCAGCACGGCAAGCAGATAGATCCAGTAGCTCAGCATGTTGACATAGGGAAAGACCATGTCGCGAGCACCAACCATCAACGGGATCAGATAGTTGCCGAAGCCGCCCAGGAAGAGTGCCGTGAGCAGGTAGATCACCATGATCATGCCGTGCATGGTGATGAACTGGTAGTAGGCTTCCGGGGTGATGAAGTCGAATGTGCCGGGGAAGCCGAGTTGCAGCCGCATCAGCCAGGATAGCACCAGCGCGACCATGCCGATCGCTGTCGCCGTCGCCGAATACTGGATGGCGATGACCTTGGCGTCCTGCGAGAAAACGTATTTCGTCCACCAGCTGTGCGGATGGTAGAGTTCCATTTCCGCGACTTCGGCCGGCGGTACCGCATCTGCAGGTGTGATATCGACCATAGGAACACCTCCGTGCCCTTTTCGGCCAGCCCGACAGTTCGGGCTTGCCACACTAATTTCAATCCCGACGGCGCGCCGTCGTTCCGGTTTCCTACTCTGCCGAGCCCATCTGCTGGGGGGCGGACAGCTGCGCAAAAGTCTGCTGCTGGCCAAGCCACGCCAGATAGTCTTCCTGAGTATCGACCATGACCACGCCATGCATCATCGGATGTCCCTGGCCGCAGAGTTCGGCACACAGGACCTGGAAGGTTCCGGTCTTGGTCGGAGTGAACCAGAAATAGGTGACCGAGCCCGGGATCATGTCCATCTTGGCGCGGAATTCCGGCACGTAGAAATCGTGCAGCACATCGATCGAGCGGAGCAGCATCTTGACCGGTTTGCCTACCGGGAGGTGCAGGTCGGCCGCTTCCACTACGACATCGTCCTGGCCGTTGGCATCGGTGGCGATGACGCCGAGTGGATTTTCAGCGTTGACGTCGCGAGTGTCGGATGTGCCGAGCTTGCCGTCCTTGCCGGGGAGGCGGAAACTCCATTGCCACTGCTGGCCGACGACTTCGACCTCGGTTGCGTCACTTGGAACGTTAACGAACCGGCTCCAGACGAACAGGCCTGGAACGAGCAAAGCGGTGACGCCAACCGCGGTGACGACCGTCAGCCAGGATTCGAGCCGCCTGTTCTCAGGTTCATATGCCGCCTGATTGCCTTCCCGATGACGGAAGCGGAAGACGCAATAGGCCATGAAAAGAACCACGGCGGCGAAGACGACACCGGTGATCCAGAAAGTTATGATGATGGTGTTGTCGATATAGTCCCAGTTCGAGGCAATCGGCGTCCACCACCATGGGCTCAGGAAGTGGAACAACACCGAGCCCACGACTATCAGAACGAGTACAAGCGCAACGGCCATGTCCCGGTTCCTCCCGGTATTCCAAGCGGCGCAAGCCGTCCCCGGGAAATACCAAGTGCATCATAACTTGATTTGCGATGAAAATTCTAGAGCCGGCTGTGGGAAGGGCAAAAATACCATTTCGGCGCTGGCGGTCCTTCGGTTCGGCGATGATCAGCGGCAGCGCGTGGCAAACATCGTCAGCGTCGAGTAACCGGCAAGGGCGGGCACGCCGAATGTGCCCGGCAGAGTCACCGGAACGGCGATCGTCGGGGATCGTCGCGCGCAGGTTCTGCAGGAACAGCAGCATGACGAAGAACGTCAGCACGATTGCTTCGAGCAGTGTCCGTTCACCTGCTCGACGCTCGACGAAGAGAGTGGAGCCACTTTATTGGCCGGCAGATGTCACCCGCCAAACTGTGTTGCCGACGTCGTCGGCGATGAGCAGGGCCCCGGTTTTATCGACAGCCAGGCCGACAGGCCGGCCGCGCGCCTTGTTGTCCTTGTCCAGGAAGTCAGTCACCATCGGTAGCGACGCCGCTCGGACGGCCGCCGCTGAATGGTACGAACACTACCTTGTAACCATTAAAACGCGTGCGGTTCCAGCTGCCATGCTCGCCAACGAAGGCGCCGCCGCGATATGCCTCGGGAAGGCTGGTTGCCGTATAGAAGGCCAGTCCCAGAGGGGCGACGTGGGAACTCAGTGCATAATCCGGAACGATCGCTTTTGCGACCAGGTCCGGACGTTGGGGCATGACGCGGGGATCGAGATGCTGGCCGTAATAGCTGTATGGCCATCCGTAGAAGCCGCCATCCTTTACCGAGGTCAGATAATCCGGCACGAGATTGGGGCCGAGCTCGTCGCGCTCATTGATCACTGCCCAGAGCGCCCCGGTCTGCGGCTCCCAGCTCAGGCCGTTTGGATTGCGCAAACCGCTGGCGAAAATGCGCGACCGGCCGGTGGCCCTGTCTACCTGCCAGATGGCGGCGCAGTTCTTCTCCGCCTCGATGCCGTTTTCGGCGACGTTGCTGTTCGAGCCGATGCCGACATAGAGCAGCGAGCCGTCGGGGCTTGCCACCAGGCTCTTCGTCCAATGGTGGTCGATCGGGCCGCCGGGCAGGGCGGTTAGCGGCGTCCCGGGCGCGGTGATCTTTGTGTCACCGGTGTTGTAGGGATAGCGGACGATGGATTCGGTATTGGCGACGTAGAGATCGCTTCCCACCAGCGCCACGCCAAAGGGGGAGCTCAGGTGGTCGAGGAATACGCTGGTCAGCTCCGGCTTGCCATCGCCATCGGTGTCGCGCAGCAGCGTAATGCGGTTGCTTGGGCCGCTGTCGCCGCCCGAGGTAACCCAGGATTCGATCCAGCCCATCACCAAATCCTTGGGCCGTTTGATCGGTTCGCCACCCGGCGCCTTGGACTCGACCACCAGGACGTCGCCATTGGGCAGCACGTAAAGCGACCGCGGATGCTGCAAGCCGTGGGCATAAGCCTGGATCTGCAGCCCCTGCGCGACGGTCGGCTTTTCGTCGTTCTTCCATCCGACCACGGAAGCGAGGTGCATGGGCGGGAAGAAATATTGGATCGGCTCCGGCAGGTTTGGATTCGGCCCTATCTGACTGCTGGGATCCGGGTCGTTGCCGCTGCACGCTGCAAGAGTGATCGCCGCAGTGCAAACGAGGACGGACACCGCGATGCGCCTGGTCTGACCGATGGAGCTTGCTATGCGCATCAATCCGCCACTCCGACGTGATGCCGGTACACCATGGACCAGCCCAGCCAACCAGTGAAGATGAGGATGAGCACGACAACCGCCGAGAGGATCAAGCCGGTAGGAACGATGGAGGTCCATGCATCGCGGGAGTGCACGAGCATGTTGATGATGGATAACGCCAGCGCCAGAAGATTGCCGAGCACGTGCGGCCAGGCGGGGGGCTGTGCCCTTATCAGCGGATTGGCCAGGAAATCGATCAGCCCCGCGATCGCTGCTAGGCAGCCCATGATCACGCCGACGGTAACCAGCCAAGCGGAGAAGTCAGCCCACATCATCTCCGCTGTTCGCCAATAGGCTAGATCCGTCAGCAGGGTGCCGGCGAAGCAGGCGATCGGAAATGGCACGAGCATCGGATGAATAGGATGTCCCGCAATCCTGGCCGTCGAACGCGGATTGTGACCGACCATAATGCGCCATCCTTCCTATTCTCGTCCAAACAAACGCCGCCTGCCCGGCCTCCGGCGGCTGTTGCCGAGAGACCGGCAGACGACCGATAGATCCGTCAGGCCCAAAAAAGGGCGCTGGCTGGCTGCGCCTGTTAGGCGGCGGACTGGGTCGGCGGGTTCTGATACATCATCCAGAGCTCGATCGCCGCCAGCACGGCGACCAGAATGCCGATCACGACATGCACGGTCATCGCCGTGGTCGCCTGGAATCCAAGCACCCAGGGCGATGCGAGAACCCACAGTCCGACGACCAGGTTCACCCACTCTTCCCACACGGCAAATGCTGCGAGGGCGGCAACCGAAAGCACGACAATCAAGATTCCGCTGCCGAGGGCGTTCTGCGTCTGCGGGCCTGCCGCAAAGGTGAAGATCCAGGGGGAGAAGAACAGAATTGCCCCAAGGATCAGGTTGGCTACGTCACAGAGCCTGGCGTTTGTCCACTGGTTCATGGCATCCTCCATAGGGAGCGTTTATGGCTCCCGAGTTCGGCAAGGTGGTGCCTGAGTTCGGCGAGATGCGCCCGAAGCCGCTCACTCCGTGTCACGGTAGTGCCCTGCCCGGCTGGAATTCCGCATCTGGCGGTACTCCAGCCAAATCCGGCTATCTAACTGAATTCCGGGCTTTATGTTCCATTCGGCACCGGCACGCCTGGATCACTTGGTGGTGATCGAGCGATCCAAAGCTGCCTGTCAGGGGGCGGCGGGGCGGCGGCGCGTAGCTCATTCTGTCTTTTTATCGAGCCGGTGAAACATTTCTCATGGATCGCAGTTCTTGGATGCAGAGGAGTTGAATAAGGGCAACCTGATTGCACGGGAGGAGCACGGACGGCACAACTATAAATATGCTCTGCATAGAATACTTCGCAACTGGAAGCTCTCGCTTGTCTTGGTTGCCGCCGAAGCTTGTTTGAAAGACGGCGGTCGCCGCCGAAAAGATTTCTAAATGAAAATAGCCCAGATCGCACCGCTAACCGAATCCGTGCCGCCCCGAACCTACGGTGGAACGGAGCGAATTGTTTCGTATCTGACCGAAGAACTTGTCCGACAGGGCCACGAGGTGACGCTGTTCGCCAGCGCCGATTCTCGTACCTCAGCCGAGCTGGTGCGGTGTTGCGACGTCGCGCTGCGCCTGAACCCCAGGGTCCAGGACGGTGGTCCGCACCATGTTATGATGCTTGAACGGGTGCGCCGGCGAGCCGATGAATTCGACGTTTTACATTTCCACGTCGATGTCCTGCACTTCCCCATAATTCGGGATTTTGCCAGACGAACGGTTACCACGCTTCACGGCAGGCTCGACCTGCCCGATCTGGCGCAGCTTTATGCGATGTTCGACGACGTTCCCCTGGTCTCGATCTCCTTCGACCAGCGCCGGCCCATGCCGCCCGTCAATTGGGTTGGAACCGTGCATCACGGCCTGCCCCGCGATCTTCTGCCATTCCACCCGAACACCTCTGGCTATCTTGCGTTTCTCGGTCGCATCTCGCCGGAAAAGGGGCCGGAAGCGGCCATAGAAATAGCAGCGCGGGCCGGGTTTCCCCTGAAGATCGCCGCCAAGATCGACAAGGTGGACCAGTCGTTCTGGAAGGAAAGGGTCGAGCCGCAAGTGCTGCGGCATTCGAACGTGGAGTTCATTGGCGAGATCGATGAGCGGCAAAAGGCGGATTTTCTGGGCAATGCGATAGCGCTTTTGTTTCCGATCGACTGGCCGGAACCCTTCGGGCTCGTAACGATCGAAGCAATGGCCTGCGGTACGCCGGTGGTTGCGTTCCGGCGTGGCGCCGTCCCGGAGATCATCGATGACGGTGTGTCCGGATGGATCGTGGATACGGTGGAGGAAGCCGTGGGCGCGCTCCGGCGCATAGACAGCCTCGATCGCGCACGAGTGCGGCAGACGTTCGAGAAGCGGTTCACGGTCGAGCGCATGTGCAGCGATTATGTGGCACTCTACCGAGCACTCACGAGCGGCACGGCAGACGCAGTTGCCCCCACAAACGAGCTCTCCAGAAATATCGCGATGGTGACTGTGCCGGGCTGAGGAACCGACTAATCCACATACAGACCACGACGGCGGAGTCCGGGAGCGCCTGCGGGGTCTTGTCGCCGGGCGCGGCGATCGCGCCAGAAGCCTTTGATCAGCAGCAAGCCTTCCCGGGGCTGATGCTTTCGCGAGCGGCGGCGCACTGCCGCCCGGTCCGGATTGACGCGCGCTACTTTCGCTGCAAAGGTGCTTTAACGACTTGTTTACCATGCGTCAGTCAGGGGTGGGGGGAATTTGGAACGCTTTCTGGGCGCGAACCGCCTTAATTGGGATGATCGGGCCGAACTGCACTCGACCGACACAACGGGCAGCTACCACATCGAGAATGTGCTGGCCGGCGGATCCAATCTCTATGAGCTGGAAACACGCGAGCTCGGCGATATCGCCGGCAAGGATATCGTCCACCTGCAGTGTCACATCGGTCTTGACACGATCAGCCTGAAGAATCTCGGCGCAGGCAGCGTGACCGGGCTCGACTTTTCTCCGACGGCGATCGTGGCGGCGCGGGATTTTGCTGCGAAGGCAGGCACCGACGTGCGCTTCGTGGAAGCGCCACTGTTCGAGGCGGTGGAAGCGCTCGGCCGGACCTTTGACATCGCTTACGTTACTTGGGGCTCGGTAAACTGGCTGGACGACGTGTTCCGTTGGGCGCGGGTGGTTGCCGATCTTCTGCGACCCGGCGGCCGCCTCTACATGGCCGAGGGCCATCCATTGATGTTTCAGTGCGATCGAAAGGCCGCGGCCCTGGAATTGAAGCACGACTGGCGAACGCCGATAGCTCGGCCGCTCGCCTGGAACGAGGAACTGACCTACACCGGCGATGATCGCATCTTGAAGCATCCTCGCTATTATGAATGGATCCACCCGATCAGTGACGTGGTGAATGCGCTGATTTCAGCTGGTCTGACGCTCGATTTTCTCAATGAGCATGATACGGTTTCGTGGCAGCACTTTTCATTTGCCGTGCGCGCCGGCAAGGATATGTACGGCCTACCCGAGAACTCTCCCAAGATACCGATGGCCTATTCCATTGGCGCGACGAAGCGCAGCGTCGGCAAGATACCATACCTTGTGTCTCCCAAGGCGATTGAGGGGCACTAGAGCGTCGGACGTTCAGTTTGAATCGCGAGGGATTCCAGTGAAGCGTGGTTCATGATTCACTTCCTGTAGGAGGTGATTTGCCATGCCCAAGCCCTATTCGCTCGATTTGCGTGAACGTGTTGTGCGG
>NZ_JAMYLR010000019.1:0-99397 GCF_040318155.1 Mesorhizobium sp. M1307
GAAAGCTCATCATCCTCGCAAACGCACTACTCAGGGACAATCGGACCTGGACACCATCTCTCCCTTGACCAACACGGATACTCTAGTTGTTGCCGAAGAGGTTGCGGTCGGCGCCCTGAGGCGCGGACTTGGGCACATCGCCAGAGGAATTCAGCAGCTTGTAGATCGGCGAGTTGCTGTCCCGCACCGAATACGTCTGCGTCTTGTCGACGTTGACGGTCGACTGCTTGTTGATGTCGGTCCCGCCAACATTGTCGTTGCGGGCATAAGCGCTGCCGGCGGCAATCAAGAGCGCGGCGGCAGTAAGAACAATCTTTTTCATTTTGGGTCTCCTGGATTTTCGAAATCAAGCGGCGGGCATGCCGCCGCCTTGATGGTGGGATCGGCTGTTAGTTGTTGCCGAAGAGGTTACGGTCGGCGCCCTGGACAACCGGCTGCTTTTCAGCCTGGTTCGACGTCTTGACGGAAGCCGTGTAGGAGCTGTCGACCGAGACAGCAGGCGGGTTGGCTCCGTTGGAACCAAAGTTGTCGCTGCCGGCGAAGGCGCTGCCGGTGATGGCCAAAACGGCGGCGGCAGCAAGAACGATCTTTTTCATCTTAATACTCCTGAATTTTTCAGATCCCCGGACGGCGGATATGCCCGCCGCCCTGATGCTGGGATCGGCTGTTAGTTGTTGCCGAAGAGGTTACGGTCGGCGCCCTGGACAGGCTGCTGGTCAGCATGAGCCGGCTTCTGAATGGAAGCCGTATACGAGCTGTCGACCGAAGCGGCAGGCTGGTTCGCACCCTTGGAACCAAAGTTGTCGCTGCCAGAGAAGGCGCTGCCGGTGATGGCCAAAACGGCGACGGCGGCAAGAGCGATCTTTTTCATTTTTTAGTACTCCAGTATCTCAGTTTTTCCGTCCGTCCAGCGGCGTGTCTTGGGAGGAATTCGCGTCGTTCGGACAGCCCCGATGTGGGAAAGGCGATGGCCAGTTTCCAATCACGAAGTTGTTTGGTGTGGACCAAGAATCTACACCTTGAAATTGCGCCAGAGATTCCCTTAGCCACAATTTTATTGCTAAATATCAAGTAGATAGCCCATAGTATCGGTCTGGCTGCAAGGTGACTTGGGGAGGCAGCGTTCACAGCGTCCTGCACGCATTGTCAACAGAAACGAACCGTTCGGTTCGATTTTTTAAACCGATAAAAGTCGCGGCCGAGGTTCTTTGTCGAATCGTTAACCATTTCGGCCAAACGCGGCCTCACCGTTCTGCCGGTTTTCGGCCCGCTTATGCCGGCCGGCGAAGGCAGCAACCGCGCAAGAACCAGGTCAGACCCCGTAGCGTTCGGTGCGGATGAGTGCCGCAGGCACCCCGGCATCGATCAGTGCCTCGGCGGCGGCCGTCACGAATGCGTTCGAGCCGCAGACAAAGGCGAGCTTCGGCGGCGCGGGCAGCCTCGTCATGGCTTGCACCATCATCGCGGCGTCGACCCGCCGCGCATGATCTGCCGGACGGCGGGCCGGCTCGCGCGTCAGCGTCAACACCAGGTCGAAGCCATCCCGGCGCTCGGCGAGGTCGATCAACTCGTCGCGAAAGATCACCTCGTCCCAGACCCGCGCCGAAAACACCAAGGCGGCGGCGACCAGCGATCCCCGCATCGCCCGGTGACGGACCATCGACATCAGTGGCACCACGCCCGACCCACCGCCGACGAGCAGGAGCGGTCCGCCATCGCCGTCGGACCAGACGAAATGGCCGCCGAGCGGCCCGCGCAACTCGACCTCGTCGCCCACCGCCGCGATCTCGTGAAAGAACGGCGAGACCTCGCCGTCCTCGAGTTTTTCAATCGCCAGCTCGATGGTCTCGCCGGCTTCCGGCGCCGAGGCGATGGAGTAGGAGCGGCGCGCCTGATAGCCGTCCGGCGCCGTCAGCCTGACATCGACATGCTGTCCGGCGCGGTAGACGAAGGGCCGCAACGGCTGCAGGAAAAAGCTGGTGACGCGCGGCGTGCGCTTTTGGATGCGGGTGATGGTGACCGTCTGCCAGGGCGACTGCGCCGCCGGGCCGTCGCTCATGGATCGTTCGTGTAGCGCTGCTCGCGCCACGGATCGCCATAGATATGATAGCCTCGCAACTCCCAGAAACCCGGCTCGTCACGCTCTGTGAACTGCAGCCCGTTCAGCCATTTGGCCGATTTCCAGAAATAGAGATGCGGAACGAGCAGCCGGGCCGGGCCGCCATGGTCGGGAGTGATCGGCTTGCCTTCATAAAGCAGTGCCACCATCGCCTTGCCGCCGGTGATATCCTTCGTCGGCACGTTGGTGGAATAGCCGTCGAAACCCAGCGCCAGCGTGAAGGCGGAGGGCGGCTCGATGCCGGCGTCGGCAAGGATGTCGTCGACGAGCACGCCCTGCCACGCCGTGTCGAACTTGGTCCATGCGGTGACGCAATGGATGTCGCGCGTCATCTTGGTCAAGGGCAGCGCGTTGAACTCGGCCCAGTTCCACTTCTTGATCGGCCGCGGCCCGTGCTTAAGCGTGAACGACCAATCCTCGGTGCGGACATGCGGCGTCGGGCCGGCCGACAGGACCGGGAAACCTTGCTCGAGATATTGCCCCGGCGGGATACGTGCATCCGTATCCGTCGGCGGCTTTCGTCCGGAAGAGAAACCTCGGGTAACCATCGAGAATATCCGTTTGCGCAAGGTCCAATCGACCTTTGTCAGTTTTCTCGAAGACGCGAGCGCGGGCAACCGAAATCTTGGCTCCGGCCCAGCGGCAATGCTCTACATCGATCTTGGCAGCGCGGCGCCCGCTTCAGCCGCTGGCGAAGGGGACGGCGACGAACATCTGGGCGTCGCCGCGCTCGACAAGCAGCAGCACCGATTTCTTGCCGGATTTGGCGGCCTGCACAATCGCCTGATTTGCCTGCCTGGCGCTCCTCACCGGAGTCTGGTCGACGCCGACGATGATGTCGCCGGGCTGGATGCCGGAAGCCGACGCCGCCTTGTTCGGGTCGACGCGCTCGACCAGTGCGCCGTGCTGGTTTTCTGGCAGGTTCATTGCCTGGCGCACATCAGGAGTGAGGTCCATCAGGCCGAGACCGAGCGCCGGTGCGCGAAGGCCCTGCCCCGTCGACGGCTGACCTGAATCGCCGGTCACCGATCCCGTCGCCGTGTCGTCTTCGTTGCGCCCGATCTCGACGGAGATCTGCAGGCTTTTCCCCTTGCGCCAGACATTGAGGGCTTCCCTCGTGCCAGGCGCAACGTCAGCGACGGCGCGCGACAGATCCCTCGGATCCTTTATGTCCTGGCCGGCGAAGCTGGTAATGACATCGCCGGTCTCGATGCCGGCCTTGGCGGCCGGCGATCCGTCGCTGACCTGCGCGACCAGCACGCCGGTAGGGTGATCGAGGCCGATGGCGCTCGCCACATCAGGCGTCACCGGCTGGATCTGGACGCCGAGATAGCCGTACTGGATGGAGCCGCCCTTCATCAGCTTGGCGACGACCTTTTGCGCCTGGTCCGAGGGGATGGCGAAGCCGACGCCGACGCTGCCGCCATTCGGCGAAAAGATCGCGGTGTTGATGCCGACGACATCGCCGTACACATCCGTCAGCGGGCCGCCGGAATTGCCCCGGTTGATCGGTGCGTCGATCTGGATGAAGTCGTCAAACGGGCCGCTGTGCAGATCGCGGCCGCGCGCCGAGACAATGCCGGCGGTGACCGTGGTGCCAAGGCCGAAAGGATTGCCGAAGGCGAGCACCTGGTCGCCCGGCATGAGCTTGTCCGAATCGCCCCATTTGACGGTCGGCAAGGGCTTGCCGGCGTTGACCTTGAGCACGGCAAGGTCGTTCTTCGTGTCATGGCCGATCAATTTGGCGGGAAGCTCGGTGCCGTCGTCGAGCATCACCTTGACCGACTGGGCGCCGTCGACGACGTGATTGTTGGTGACGATCATGCCGTCGGCACCGACGATGAAGCCTGAGCCGAGGGCCTCGGTGCGCGGCGCCTGTTCCGGCGGTGTCTTGGGGGCGGGCAGTCCCTGGTCACCGAAGAAACGGCGGAAATAGTCGTCGAAAGGCGAGTTGCCACCGAACTCGTTGCCACCGAATGGGGAGGCCTCGCTCGTGGTGTCCGACTGCGCCGATTTCATGAGGGTGGTGATCGTCACCACTGCCGGTTTGTCGGCCGCCACGACCGGAGCGAACGAGCCGCGGGGCGCCGTCATGCCGGTGACAGGTGGGGTCACTGTTGCCGCCAGGACATCATTCAGCCTGGGAGCGAAGGACAGGGCGAAGGGGCTGACGATCAGCGCGGCGCCCAGCAGAGCGGCGACGCGATGTCTGCGAAGGGTCTGGATTGGTGACATGGCCGTTGTCCGGGCGAGAGATTGGTCTTGCGCGGCGACGTTCCGTCACCGGAACAATTCATCGGCGCGTCGGTCGTCGGCCTTGCCTGTCTCGCCTGTCACGGCAGCCGACCGGATCGACAGCCCCGCATCTAGGGCGCCGATTATGGTTTCCAGATAATATTACGAAGATTTAATTTCCAGCCGGCAACCGCCTCGCGGCGTTGGCGCCGAAACCCGAAAATACAAAACCCGCCTCGGGAGGGGCGGGTCGGTTGGGGCGAATCAGCACCATACCGATATTAGTAGCATAGCTGCCGGCACAAAGCAAGAACAAAATAGCTGCGCAAGACAAATCGCTTCAGATTTGCGCCGCCTCAGCCGAGGCCTCCTATTCGCCTGTCCCGTCGGTCCGGCTGAGATAGGTGGTGGCGATCTCGCGCATCCGCCTGCCGTCGAAGCTCGGTCCATGACCGCCATGGCCGATCCGGATCGGCAGGTCGAGCAGCCGCTGCATCGTGCGGCGGTAGGCGGCACGATCCGAATCCGGCAGGTCGTCGATCAGCATGGCGTCGTAGATGGCGTCGCCGGCGAAGAACAGGCCGTCTGCCTCGTCGAACAGCGCGATCGAATCCGGAGAGTGGCCGGGCAGATGCAGGACGCGGAACTGCCGATCGCCGAGGTCGATCCTGTCGCCCTCGTCCAGGGTCCGGGCCAGAGGCGCCGGCGGAATCCTGTAATCGGCGGCTCTCCAGCCCGGCGCCGGCAGCCTGGAGACGGCGCCTTCCAGATCATGGAACATGTACGCGTAGGTCACCGCTTCATCCATGCTGTCGAACTGCGCGGCGCTGTGGCGCGGCCCTGCCCGCAACGGAAACTCGTGCAGCGAGCCGACATGATCGAGATGGATATGCGTGGCGACGGCGAGCAGCGGCTTGCCGGACGGCGTGTCGATCTGCGGCGCCAGCGGGCAGATCCCCATGCCGGTGTCGACCAGCAGGTCGACATCGCGGCCGCGCAAATGCCAGATGTTGGCACGCACGAAATCATGCACGAAGGGCTCGGTCAGCATCGTCGTCTTGGCGTCGACGATGGTTTTGCTGAACCAGCTGTCCATCAGATCAACGCCGCATCAGACGAACGGCTTGCCGACCTTGTACTTTTGCGGGACCAGCCGCTTCAGATAGGCCATCCCCGCGTCGGACAGCCGGTTGACGTCGGGCAGCATGAAATCATCCGGCATATGGCGCGTCTTGCCGGCGACGTTCTTCAGCGGCACCTTCTTCAGCACGGTTTTCTTGCCGTCATATTGCAGCGCCACCGAACCGCCGCCCTCGTCGGCCACCGTCACCGCGAAGGCGCCGGCATCGAAGGCCTCCTGCGCGTCCACCGCGCTGATGGCGCCGACATAGCCGCGCGGCATATAGCCGAGCGCATCGACGCGCGCCCGCTTGCCCGGCAATCCTTCGGCGAGCGCGCGCTCCAAGGCTGCCGGCAGGTCACTGCCCGACAGCTTGACGTTGCCGTGCTGGTCGCGCTCCAGCCTTTCCGGCGGCACCAGGCTTTCGACCAGCGCTTTGCCGTCGGCGGTGCTGACGCCTTCGGAGACGGCAACGATGCAGCGCTTGTGGCGGTCGAGCGTTGCACGAACGTCGTCGATGAAGCCCGCCGCGGAGAACGGCCGCTCCGGTACGTAGACGAGATGCGGGCCGCTGTCCTGATCGAGCTGCCAGGCCGCGGACGCGGCCGTCAGGAAACCGGCATGCCGCCCCATGACAATGCCGACATAGATGCCCGGCAGAGCGCGGAAATCGAGATCGACCGAAAGGAATGCTCCAGCGACGAACTCGGCCGCCGACATGAAGCCGGGCGTGTGATCGTTCTCCTCGAGATCGTTGTCGATGGTTTTCGGCGCATGCACGAAGGCGATCTTGCCGCCGGCGGCGTCGGTGAGGATCTGCTGCGTGCCCGAGGTGTCGTTGCCGCCGATATAGATGAAGGCATCGGCGCCGGCTTTCTTCAAGCCGTTGAGGATGAGGTCGCAATAGGCGGCATCCGGCTTGTCGCGCGTCGAACCAAGCGCGGCGCTCGGCGTCGCCGCGATCAATCGCAGGCGGTCCTCGGGGATGGCCGAAAGATCGACGTAATTGCCGTCGCGGATGCCGCGCACGCCGTGGATGGAACCAAGCACCTTGGCGCCGGGATGCCGCTTGCGGATTTCGAGCGCGGCGCCAACCACCGTCTGGTTGATGACGGCGGTCGGGCCGCCGCCTTGCGCGATGACAAAAGTTCCGGCCATTGTTCACGTCTCCCGGGCGGTGAAAATCGCAGGCACATTCGCCTGTCTTGCGGCATCGCGCAACGGCAGAGTCGATGACGAAGGGCAGCAGCCGCCGGTCAGACGACGACGACCGGATTCTTCTTGGAGACGCGGCTGTAGAGATCGATGATGTCCTGGTTGATCAGGCGCACGCAGCCCGACGACATCGCCTGGCCGATGCTCCACCATTCGGGCGAGCCGTGGATGCGATAGCCGGTGTCGCTGCCGTTCTGATAGATGTAGAGGGCACGCGCGCCGAGCGGATTGTCGAGGCCGCCCGGCTGTCCGCTTTGCCATTTCACCAGTTCCGGCCTGCGGGCGATCATCTCGGGCGGCGGGGTCCAGACCGGCCATTCCTTGCCGTACTGGATGTTGGCGCGGCCGGACCAGCGGAATCCGTCCTTGCCGATGCCGACGCCGTAACGGATCGCCTCGCCGCCGGGCTGCACCAGATAGAGCAGCCGTTCCTGCGAGTGAACGACGATGGTGCCGGGTTGCTCGCCGGTCGGATCGACGACGATCTGGCGGCGGAACTCCGGCTTGACCTTGAGGTAGGGCACTTCCGGCACATTGAAGCCACCGTCGGTGAGCGAAGCGTACATCACGTCGGGGCTGGTGATGTTCTTGTCGACGCTGATACTCGGACGGATGGGCCGGATCGAGCCGGTGGTGAGGTCGTCGAGCTGGAGCGACGGCAGATCCAGCGTCTGGCTGCAGCCGGCGACGCCGAGCAGCGCCAGCGCACCGGCGCCGGATAGCACCGTGCGACGGGAAAGCTGTATTTCGGTTTCGATTGCGTCGCCATTGTGCGGCAGCGACAGACCGTGCGGCAACTCACGCATTTACCCAAAACCCCACGCTATCGGCGGGAAACACGCTCCGGCCGTATGCCAGGCATTTTCGCCAATCATGGTTGAAAAAGCGTGAAGGCCAGCCGCCTGGCGTTAACGAGGGGCTTTTTCGATTTTGCCTCTTTACATCTGCGCGAGGCCAAGGATTTATCCTCTTCTTTGAGCTCAAGGAGAAGAAAATGTCCTTCGAAAACTGGGCCGCCTTTGCCGCTGCCTCGGCAGTCCTTCTGGTCATTCCAGGTCCCACCATCCTGCTGGTGGTGTCCTATGCGCTCGGCCAGGGCTGGCGCACCGCGCTGCCGATGGCAGTCGGCGTGGCGCTCGGCGACTTCACCGCGATGACACTGTCGATGCTGGGTATCGGCGCGCTGCTGGCGGCGTCCGCCACCGTATTCACCGTGCTGAAGGTGATCGGCGCCGGCTATCTGATCTATCTCGGCATCAAGCTGTTTCGCGCCGGCGGTGCGCTCCGGGCCGAACCGCGCACCGATGCAGTGTCATCGGCGAAAATGACGGCGCACGCCTGGCTGGTTACCGCGCTCAATCCGAAAAGCATCACCTTTTTTGTCGCCTTCCTGCCGCAGTTCCTCGACCGGTATGCGGATTTCTGGACACAGATGCTGATCTTCGAGACGACCTTCCTGGCGCTCGCCTTCGCCAATGCCTTCGGTTATGCGCTGATCGCGGCAAGGGCGCGCAACGTCGTGCGCAATCCAAAGGCGATCCGCATCTTCAACCGCACCGGCGGCACGCTGCTGGTCGGCGCCGGCATCGCGACAGTGGCGATGCGCTCGGGCAACTGAGGACAGACCATGGCGGTGAGCGACGCATTTGGCCTGACGCTGTCTGGCGCGACGGAGGCCGGGCTGTCGTCCTACAGCCGGGCTGTTCGCGAATTGCAGTGCTTCATCGGCGATCCGGTCGGTTCCGTTGACCGGGCAATCGCCGAAGATCCCGGCTTCGTCATGGCGCATGTGTTCAAGGGTTACCTCTTTGGCCTTGCCACAGAGCGCGAAGCGACGGCGGTGGCCAAGGCATGTCACGAGGCAGCGCTGCCACTTGCCGCGACAACGCGCGAGCAGGCGCATGTCGCCGCCCTTGACCACCTTGCGGATGGACGCTGGCACGAGGCCGCCCGCGTGCTGGAGGATATCGCCATCGAGTTTCCGCTCGATGCGCTGGCGGTGCAGACCGGCCACCAGATCGACTTCTTCACCGGCAATGCGCGCATGCTGCGCGACCGCATCGGCCGCGCGCTGCCGTCCTGGCAGCGCGACATGCCGGGCTATCACGCCATACTCGGCATGCAGGCCTTTGGCCTGGAGGAAATGGGCGATTACGCGCGCGCCGAAAAACTTGGCCGCACGGCGGTCGATATCGAGCCGCGCGACGGCTGGGCCCAGCATGCGGTGGCCCATGTCATGGAGATGCAGAGCCGGCAGAAGGACGGCATTCTGTGGATGCGCGCCAATCCCGAAGCGTGGACGCGGGAGAGCTTCCTGCAGGTGCACAATTGGTGGCATCTGGCACTGTTCCACTATGATCTCGGCGAAATCGACGAGGTGCTGGCGCTCTATGACGGGCCGATCTATGGCGAACGCTCGATGCTGGCGCTCAACATGGTCGATGCCTCGGCGATCCTGTGGCGGCTGCATCTCGGCGGCGTCGATGTCGGCGAGCGCTGGGCGACGCTCGCCGCCAACTGGTTGCCCATGGCCAGCGCCGGCCACTATGCCTTCAACGACGCCCACGCGATGATGGCGTTTGTCGGTGCCGGCCTCGAAGCGCCGGCCCGCAACTTGCTCGAGGCGCAGCGCGAGGCGATGCGCGGCAAGGACGACAACGCCGGTTTCACTAGGGATGTCGGCCATCCCCTGACGCTCGCCATCAAGGCATTCGGCGAGGGCAATTATGCCGGGACGATACGCCTGATCCGGCCGATGCGGGCAATCGCCCATCGCTTCGGCGGCAGCCACGCACAACGCGACGTCATCGACCTGACACTGATCGAAGCGGCATTGCGTTCCGGTGATGGCGCGCTGGCGAGGGCGCTTGCGGCGGAACGCGCGCTGGCACGGCCGGACAGCCCGTTGTCGGCACTGTTTTCACGGCGTGCAAACGCTCCCGCGGCGAATTGACCACGGCCACATCTTGCCTTAAAAACTGCCCCGGCCCTGATTTTTTCGAGCGTCGAAAAAATCTTCGCGTGTTGACCGGGGTGCGTTTCCGGCGGCACGATTGCCGGGATATCTTCGCCGCCCGTGTCACAGGACTGGGCAGCGAAGCAAGAAAGACCGTCGCCGCCAGGCATGACGGACATGGGAGGGAACATGTATCTCGGCCTCGATCTCGGCACGTCGGGCGTCAAGGCGCTGCTGATCGATGCAAGGCAGAGCATCGTCGGTTCCGGCCATGCGCCGCTCGACGTGTCGCGCCCGCATCCCGGCTGGTCCGAGCAGAACCCGGCCGACTGGATCCGCGCCTGCGAAGCGGCGGTCGGCGAGCTGCGGTCGATGCATGCGAAGGAACTCGCGGCTGTCAACGGCATCGGCCTTTCCGGCCATATGCATGGCGCCACTCTGCTCGATGCCGCCGACCAGGTGCTGCGCCCCTGCATTCTATGGAACGACACACGCAGCCACGCCGAGGCGGCCGCGCTCGATGCCGACCCGCGCTTTCGCAAGCTGACCGGCAACATCGTCTTTCCCGGCTTCACCGCGCCAAAGCTGGCCTGGGTCAGGAACAACGAACCGGCTGTTTTTGCCAAGGTGGCAAAGGTTCTGCTGCCGAAGGACTTTTTGCGGCTCTGGCTCGCCGGCGAGCATATTTCGGAAATGTCGGATTCGGCTGGCACGTCGTGGCTCGATGTCGGCAAACGCGCCTGGTCCGCCGAACTGCTCGCTGTCACGTCGCTCGACGAAAGGCAGATGCCGTCATTGGTCGAAGGCACGGCCAAGGCCGGTGCCTTGCGCGCCGAAATGGCCGCCAAATGGGGCATGCAGGCGGGCATCCCGATCGCCGGCGGTGCCGGCGACAACGCGGCTTCGGCCTGCGGCATGGGCACGGTCGGCGCCGGCCAGGCGTTCGTCTCGCTCGGCACGTCGGGCGTGCTTTTTGCCGCCAACGCGTCGTATCTGCCCAATCCGGAAAGCGCCGTGCACACATTCTGCCACGCACTGCCCGGCACCTGGCACCAGATGGGCGTCATCCTGTCGGCAACCGATTCGCTCAACTGGCTGTCGGGGATCGCTGGAAAAAGTGCCGGCGAGTTGACCGCCGAACTCGGCGATGCGCTGCAGGCGCCGAGCGGTGTCTCCTTCCTGCCGTACCTGTCAGGCGAGCGGACGCCTCACAATGATTCCGTCATTCGGGGCGCCTTTACCGGGCTTGCCCACGAGTCCGGCCGCGCGGCGCTGACCCAGGCCGTGCTCGAAGGCGTCGCCTTCGCTTTCCGCGACAGCCTCGAAGCCCTGGCCAAAGCCGGTACGACGCTGACCCGGGTGACGGCGATCGGCGGCGGCTCGCGTTCGCGCTACTGGCTGAAGGCCATCGCCACAGCGCTTGGCCTGCCGGTCGATATCCCAGCCGACGGCGATTTCGGCGCCGCCTTCGGAGCGGCCCGGCTTGGCCTGATCGCGGCGACAGGCGCCGATCCGCGCGCCGTCTGCACGGCACCGGCGACCGACGCCACGGTCGAGCCGGTCGCCGCCCTCGGTGACGCCTATGCGCAAGCCTATCAGCGCTATCGCCAGCTTTATCCGGCGGTCAGAGGCGCCACGGCGTGAACGGTTTCCCGCCCACGCCGCAGCCTGCCGAGAAGGCCTCACTGTGCCGGCACCTTGTCGAGAAAGCCGGTGACGCTTTTCAGCCGGCCATTTTCGATGACGCCGATATCGGTGCCTTCGATGACGGATTCGGTGCCGTCCGGCCCGAGGTTCCAGGAGAAACGGATGGTATCGGCGAAGCCGTCCGGCTTGCCTTTCAGCGAGAACCTGAAGCCGGCAAAGCGCTGCTGCACGCCGTCGATCAGCGCCGCGATGCCGTCATGGCCGTCGCCCCGCATGATCGGATCGCGATAGCCGACGTCCTCGGTGAAGGTCGCCTCGAGCAAGGCTTTCCTGCGTGCGGCGTCGCTCTCGTTCCAGGCGGCGATGTAGTTTTCGGCAATGGTGTTGAGGTCGGTCATGGTCTGTCTCCTTCGTTGGGTGGCTTTGACATGAGCCTTTTCGACCAGCGCCAGCGCGAAACCAATTACGCCTGAGGTAATCAGGCCGAACCATGCGAGAGGAAAAAAACATGAGCAGCGGTTTTTTCGGCGACATCCAACAGATCAAATACGAGGGACCGGATTCGACCAATCCGCTGGCCTATCGGTTCTACAATCCCGACGAGATCGTCGCCGGCAAGCGGCTGGAAGACCATCTGCGCTTTGCCGTCGCCTATTGGCATTCCTTCGCCTGGCCGGGCGGCGATCCGTTCGGCGGTCAGACGTTCGACCGGCCATGGTTCCCCAAGGCCGGCGGTACCGACACGATGGAGCTGGCCAAACTCAAGGCCGACGTCGCCTTCGAGATGTTTTCGCTGCTGGGCGCGCCTTATTTCTGCTTCCACGATGCCGACGTGCGGCCGGAGGGCCGGGACTTTTCCGAAAGTGCGGCGCGGCTCGACGAGATCGCCGATTATTTCTCGGGAAAGATGAAGCAGACCGGCGTCAAGCTGCTGTGGGGCACGGCCAACCTGTTCTCCAACCGCCGCTTCATGTCGGGCGCCGCCACCAATCCCGATCCGGACGTCTTTGCCTATTCGGCGGCGACGGTGAAACACTGCATCGACGTCACCAAGCGGCTGAACGGCGAGAACTACGTGCTGTGGGGCGGCCGCGAGGGCTATGAGACGCTGCTCAACACCGACCTTGCCCGCGAGCAGGAACAGGCCGGCCGTTTCCTCAACCTGGTCGTCGATTACAAGCACAGGATCGGCTTCGAAGGAACCATCCTGATCGAGCCGAAGCCTCAGGAGCCGACCAAGCACCAGTATGATTACGACGTCGCCACCGTCTATGGCTTCCTCAAGCGTTTCGGACTGGAGAACGAGGTCAAGCTCAACATCGAGCAGGGCCACGCCATCCTGGCCGGCCATTCGTTCGAGCATGAACTGGCGCTGGCCAATACGCTCGGCATTTTCGGTTCGATCGACATGAACCGCAACGACTACCAGTCGGGCTGGGACACCGATCAGTTCCCCAACAATGTGCCGGAGATGGCTCTGGCCTACTACCAGGTGCTGCAGGCCGGCGGCTTCAAGACCGGCGGCACCAATTTCGACGCCAAGCTCAGGCGCCAGTCGCTCGATCCGCAGGATCTGCTGATCGGCCATATCGGCGGCATGGACTGCTGCGCTCGCGGCCTCAAGGCGGCAGCGCGCATGGTCGAGGACAAGGCGCTGTCCGCCCCGCTCGCCGAGCGCTATGCCGGCTGGGATTCGGCCGAGGCCAAGGCGATGCTTGCCGGCAAGCGCACGCTGGAGGAAATCGCCGAGCGCGTCGTCAAAGAGAAGATCGAGCCGCAGCCCAGATCCGGCCGCCAGGAGCTACTCGAGAACATCGTCAACCGGTACGTCTGAGGCGTACCCGGTTCGCGGCCGCATTGTTCGAACGGCCGCGGATAAAGGCGGTTTTCCGCGGGGCTGAAACCAACAAGGTTTGCCCCGTGCGAAACTTCGCCCTGCTTGCTGACCGGGCCTGGCATTTGCCTTAGCCGTGATCGAGGCCTCTCAGGTAGGCGCAGAACATGTCGGCCATGGCGTCGGCGTAGGCTTCAATCTCCGCGGGGGTTCGGGGCAACTCCGAGAACTGCTTCCCCACCGTGCTAAGCGTCGTCATGACCAGATCGCCGGCCAATTCGCGAGTCGCTTGCGCGGCGTTGGGCAACGCCTCCTGCATGAAGAGCTGGATGGTGCGGTCTCCGGACGCCCTTGCCGCCTGCGCCTCGGGCGCGTCGCGGTAAAGCGGGGCGGCGTCGTCGAGCGCCACACGCACCGCGGCTTCGTCACACTCCGAGCGGAGGAAGGCGTGGACCAGGTCGCGCAGCCGGTCAAGCGGCGGTTTCCTGATATCCTCGAGGATATCGCGCAGCAAACTGGTCGTCTGCCGCCATTCGTCGCTCTGGAGCCGGAACAGGATCGCCGCCTTGTTCGGAAAATACTGATACAGCGATCCGACACTGACGCCGGCCTTCTCGGCCACCCGCGCCGTGGTGAAGCGCTGCGCGCCTTCTTTCGCCAAAACCTGAACAGCAGCCTGCAAAATCGCAGCGACGAGCTCCGCCGAGCGGGCCTGCTTCGGCTGTTTTCGCGAGGAAATCCGCGGACTTCGGTGATCGCTCATTGAGAGCCGCGCCAATGCGATTAGTGAATGCGAATGATTAGTCGTATTTTGAATGCCGCACAAGAACGCATTCAATTCCGACTGGAGACCGTTATGACCACACTGACGACAAAGCCGCTCGCGCCCCTGCTGGACCGCCTGTTCGAGGAAGCCGCTGCGGCAACAAGCCCTGCAGTGGCGGAACTCTCCGCCGAGGAGCGGATGCGGCTGGTTCGAAGCAAGACCGAATACCTCGATTTCTATGGGCGGCTAAAGGACCTCTGGCTTCCCGTCTCGCGAGAGACCGGCACGCTGCTCTACATGCTGGCACGAGGCAGCGGCGCACGGACGATCGTTGAATTTGGAACCTCGTTCGGCATCTCGACCCTGCACCTTGCCGCAGCCTTGCGGGACAATGGCGGTGGCCGCCTGATCACCAGCGAGTTCGAGCCATCCAAGGTCGCGCGCGCGAGGAGTAATCTGACAGCAGGCGGTCTCATTGACATGGTGGAAATCCGCGAAGGAGACGCGCTGCAAACATTAAGCGTCGATCTTCCCGAAAGCGTCGACCTGCTTCTGCTCGACGGCGCCAAAGCGCTCTATCCCGAGATCTTGAGTCTGGTTGAAAGCCGCCTCAGGCCGGGCGCCTTCGTCGTTGCCGACAACGCAGATCTTTGCCCCGAATACCTCGAGCGGGTGCGCTCGACCGGGAATGGCTACATGTCCACGCCGTTCGGCGAGGATGTTGAACTGTCGATGCGGCTTGGCTGAAGCACTGCCTGACCTGCCGGAACGATCGTGCCCAAGATGGGCGCCGGCGGACAAAACTTTGCCCGGCATCGCCCATCAATCGCCTCGCTCTTGCCTTCAAACAGCCGTCACGAACCTCCTATAGTGTGGTTCGTGGCGGGATTCAGAAAGAAGGAGGCGAAACGATATGCAGCACGAACGCGAAATCGACGCCCTGCTCTCATCTGGCGAGGCTGGATCGATCATCGACCGGCTGATGGCGCTGCCGCACCCGAAACAAGGTGCGCTGAGTGCAAACGAATGGGATCGCGCGGTCGCCAGCCGCTTCGAGACCCATCTAGCGAGACAGATGCGCTCGCAGATCGACGGCAGCAGCGACCGCCAGGACGCTGCCTGATCTACCTTTGTCTATGCATGTCGTTATCCCAAAACCGCTCCGCACCCTCGGGTCAAGCCCGTGGCCAGGCTTTTGGGCGACATGCATTATCCCCGACGCAGCCTGACCGGCGCTTCGCCGAACGCTCTTGAAAACGCTCTGGAAAATGCCGCGGCGGACGAAAATCCCGTTCGCCCGGCAATGTCCGCCATGGCGATGCGCGTATCGACCACCAGCCGGCGCGCGGCGCCGAGGCGCAGCCTGAGGTAATAAGCGCCGGGCGTTTCGCCGATCGACTTGCGAAAGATGCTTTCCAGCGTCCGTGCCGTCACCCCGGCGCGCTTTGCCACGGCGGCGATAGTCAGCGGCTGGTCGACATGCGCTTCCATCAGCCGAATGGCTTGCGCCAGCCTGGGATCGTAGCCGTCGAGACGGCCGAGCGAGACCAGCGGTTGCGCGTCCGTCGCGGCGCGCGCCTGGTCGTAGATGAAGACGCTCGCGACATCTAGCGCCACGGCCATGCCGAGCCGCGTGCGGATCAGATGCAGCATCAGGTCGAAGGTCGGCGAGGCGCCGCCGGTGGTGAACACCGGGCCATCGATGACGTAGCGGTCGGGGCGCACGTCGACGCCGGGAAAGGCCGACGAGAAATCCTCCATGTCCTCCCAGTGGGTGGTGGCGCTGCGCCCCTCCAGCAGACCGGCGCGGGCAACCAGCCAGGTGCCGGCCTCGACGCCGCCGCAGGCGCGTGCCGCGCGCGCCGCCCGGCGCAGTCCGGACAGCAGGGCCGATGTGGCGTAGTTCTGCGTGCCGAAGCCGGCGACGACGACCAGCATATCGGTTGTGTCAGCCGCATCGAAGCGGCCGCTGACCGCCACCGGCAGGCCGCATGTGGTGACCGGCGCTTCGCCTGTCACCGAGACCAGCTTGAAATCGAACAGCGTCTCACCGGCAATGCGGTTGGCGGCGCGCAACGGATCGACGGCCGACGCGACGCACATGATCGACGAGCCGGAGAATACCAGCAGCGTTACCTTGAGCGGCAAACGCTCGGCCCGAAAGATCGTCGGTTTTTCGTTTTTGGTCACACGATCTTCGTAAAACGCAAAACAGTTTCCGGCAAGTCAGGCATTCTTGCCCTACGTTCTATTGGGAGAGAGTCCGATGCCGTTAGCGATGAACCGTGAGGTTTTCATTACCTGTGCCGTGACCGGGTCCGGCGGTTCGCAGGACCGCAGCCCGCATGTGCCGCGGTCGCCCAGAGAGATCGCCGATTCGGCCATCGAGGCGGCAAAGGCGGGTGCGGCGATCGTGCACTGCCACGTGCGCGATCCCGAGACCGGCAAGCCTAGGCGCGACGTGCATCTCTATCGCGAAGTAACCGAGCGCATCCGCGCGGCGGACGTCGACGTGGTGCTGAACCTGACCGCCGGCATGGGGGGTGACATGGTATTCGGCCCGCCGGAGAAACCGCTGCCGCTGAACGAAAAAGGCACGGACATGGGCGGCGCGAGCAACCGCATGGAACATGTGCGCCAGTGCCTGCCGGAAATCTGCACGCTCGATTGCGGCACCATGAATTTCGCCGAGGCCGATTATGTCATGACCAATACGCCCGGCATGCTGCGTGCCATGGGCGGCATGATGACGGCGCTCGGCGTCAAGCCGGAGATCGAGGCCTTCGACACCGGGCATCTGTGGTTCGCCAAGCAATTGGTCGAGGAAGAAGTGCTGAAGCCGGACGCGCTGGTGCAATTGTGCATGGGCGTGCCGTGGGGCGCGCCGGACGACCTCAACACCTTCATGGCCATGGTCAACAATGTACCGTCGACCTGGAACTGGTCGGCCTTTGCCATTGGCCGCAACCAGATGGCCTATGTCGCGGCCGCGGTGCTGGCCGGCGGCAATGTCCGCGTCGGACTGGAGGATAATCTCTGGCTCGACAAGGGCGTGCTGGCGACCAATGCGCAGCTGGTCGAGCGGGCGGTCAGCATCGTGTCGAATATGGGCGCCAGGGTCATCGGCCCGGACGAAGTCCGCAAGAAGCTGAACCTGACGAAGCGCGCACCGCTTTGAAAAGCCGGTAGCCGGTTGGGAGGAGCCGCTGATGAAGACCGTGAAATTCACCGCCATGAAGGACGGCGACCGCGAGGACTATGCCTTCCTCACCGAGCACGAGATCGACTATGCGGCAAAGACCGGCGAGCGGCTGCTCGACGCGCTCGTCCAGCTTGATGCGGGCCTCTCGGGCTACAAGATCACCCGGCTCGGCCATTCACTGCAAGCGGCAACACGGGCCTGGTGCGACGGCGCCGACACCGACTGGATTGCCTGCGCCTTGCTGCACGATATCGGCGACATCTACGCGCCCTATAACCACGACGAGTATGCAGCCGCCATCCTGAAGCCTTTTGTGCGCGAGCAATGCACCTGGGTGGTGGAGAAGCACGGCGATTTCCAGCGCCTCTATTACGCCCACCACCTCGGCGGCAATCCACACGCCCGCGACCGTTTCGCCGGGCACATCTACTTCGACGATTGCGATGAGTTTTGCGAACGCTGGGATCAGTCGAGCTTCGACCCGGATTACGAGACATTGCCGATCGATTTCTTCCGGCCCTTCCTGCTCGAAGTGTTCGCGCGCAAGGCCTATGACGCGTCCGCGATCCGTGCCGGCGAGCGCGTCGCCCTCACCGACCCCGCAACAGCCAGGACAAGAACCGGAGCCTCCGCATGAGCATCATCAACAAGGCGGCCGCCATCGGCGGCGGCGTCATCGGCGCCGGCTGGGTGGCGCGGCTGCTGCTCAACGGCATCGACGCGTCGATCTTCGATCCCGACCCCGAGGCGTCACGCAAGGTCGGCGAGGTGATGAAGGGAGCGCGACGCGCCTACAAGCAGATGCTGCCCGGCGGCCTGCCGAAGGAGGGCAAGCTTACCTTCGCCAAGACGATCGCCGAGGCGGTGGCAGACGCCGACTTCATCCAGGAAAGCGTGCCGGAGCGGCTCGACCTGAAGCACCGCGTGCTGGCCGAGATCGACCTTTATGCGCCGGCCAACGCCATTGTCGGATCCTCCACCTCCGGCATCAAGCCGACCGACATGCAGGTGGCGATGAAGAAGCACCCGGAGCGGCTGGTCGTCGGCCATCCGTTCAACCCCGTCTATCTGCTGCCGCTGGTCGAAATCGTCGGCGGCGAACAGACCTTTCCCGAGGCGATCGAAGTCGCCAAGGAGATGTATGCCTCGATCGGCATGAAGCCGGTGGTGATCCGCAAGGAGATCGAAGCGTTCGTCGGCGACCGGCTGCTCGAAGCGGCCTGGCGCGAGGCGCTGTGGCTGGTCAAGGACGGCATCTGCACGGTCGAGGAGCTCGACGACATCATGCGCTACGGCTTCGGCCTGCGCTGGGCGCAGATGGGCATGTTCCAGGTCTATCGCGTCGCCGGCGGCGAGGCCGGCATGCGCCACTTCATGGCGCAGTTCGGCCCGTGCCTGAAATGGCCGTGGACCAAGCTGATGGACGTGCCGGAGTTCAACGACGAGCTGGTCGAGCTGATCGCGACCCAGTCGGACGACCAGGCGCACGGTCTGTCGATCCGCGATCTCGAGAAGATCCGCGACGACAATCTGGTCGCCATCATGGAGGCACTGTCGAAGCAGAACAAAGGCAAAGGTTGGGGTGCCGGCGCCCTGCATAAGGACTACACCAGGCAGTTGGCCAAGCTTGCGGCGAAGAAGCCCACCGCCTCCAAGGCGGCCGAAAAGGCCAAGGCTGAAAAGCCGAAGAAAAGGAAGAAAGGCTGAGACCATGGATTTTGGTCTTTCGGAGGAGCAGAAGCTCATCGTCGAGACGACGCGGGCCTTTGTCGAGACCGAGCTTTACCCGCATGAGCGCGAAGTGGAGCGTACCGGCGTGCTGCGCCGCGAGCTGATCGAGGAGATCAAGGCCAAGGCGATCGAAGCCGGCCTCTATGCCGCCAACATGCCGGCCGATGTCGGCGGCGCCGGGCTCGATACGGTGACCTGGCTGCTCTATGAAAAGGAACTCGGCCGCGCCAATTACGCGCTGCATTGGACCTGCGTGGCGCGGCCTTCGAACATCCTTCTCGCCGGCACGCCGGAGCAGCGCGAAAAATATCTGTTTCCCTGCATTCGCGGCGAGAAATGGGATTGCCTGGCAATGACCGAGCCGGGCGCCGGCTCCGATTTGCGCGGCATGAAGGCAACCGCCGCGCAAGACGGCGACGACTGGGTGCTGAACGGCACCAAGCATTTCATCAGCCATGCAGATCTCGCCGATTTCGCCATCGTCTTCATGGCCTCGGGGGAGGAAGAGTCTTCGCGTGGAAAACGCAAGAAGATCACCGCCTTTTTCGTCGACAAGGGCACCAAGGGTTTCACCGTGCGCGACGGCTACCGCAACGTCTCGCATCGCGGCTACACCAATGCCATCCTCGAATTCGACGATTGCCGGTTGCCGGCCAGTCAGGTTCTGGGCGAGGTCCACAAAGGCTTCGACGTCGCCAATTCATGGCTTGGCGCGACGCGCCTGCAGGTCGGCGCCACCTGCCTCGGCCGCGCCGAGCGGGCGCTTGGCCACGCCGTCGAATACGCCGCGCAGCGCCAGCAGTTCGGCCAGCCGATCGGCAAGTTCCAGGGCGTGTCGTTCAAGCTCGCCGACATGGCGACCGAGCTGAAGGCCGCCGACCTGATGGTGTTCGAAGCCGGCTGGAAGTACGATCAGGGTACCGTCACCGACCAGGACATGGCCATGGCCAAGCTGAAGGCCACCGAGATGCTCGCCTTTGTCGCCGACGAGGCGATCCAGATCCATGGCGGCATGGGGCTGATGGACGATTTGCCGCTCGAGCGCATCTGGCGCGACGCCCGCGTCGAGCGCATCTGGGAAGGCACTTCGGAAATCCAGCGCCACATCATCTCGCGGGCGCTGCTGCGCCCGTTCGGGGGCTGAACAGCGCAATGTCTGCATTCCTTCGCGCCCCCCTTTGTCCTATCGGACATCTCCCCCTCAAGGGGGGAGATCGGCCGCCATTCCTGATTTCGCCAGTTATTGCCGTTGCATGCCTCGGGCCGGCGGCCCAGCTGCCAATCTCCCCCCTTGAGGGGGAGATGCCCGGCAGGGCAGAGGGGGGTGTTTATGCACAAACTTGAGCGTCTTTTGCGCCCACGAACGATCGCGGTCTTCGGTGGCGCGCAGGCTGCCGCCGTTGTCGCGCAATCGATCAAGATGGGCTTTGCCGGCGAGATCTGGCCGGTGCATCCGAGCAAGGCCGAGGTCGCCGGCCGCAAGGCCTATCGCTCGGTGGCCGAATTGCCCGGTGCGCCGGATGCCGCTTTCGTCGGCGTCAACCGGCACTTGACCATCGAAGTGGTCAAGGCACTGGCCGAGCGCGGCGCCGGTGGTGCGGTCTGCTTCGCCGCCGGCTTCCTCGAAACCGAGGCCTATGACGAGGACGGCGAGCGGCTGCAGGCCGAGCTGGTCGCGGCGGCGGGCCAAATGCCAATCATCGGGCCGAACTGCTACGGGCTCATCAACTATGCCGACGGCGCGCTTTTGTGGCCCGACCAGCATGGCGGCATCAGGCTGCCAGAAGGCGGTCGCGGCGTTGCCATCATCACCCAATCGTCGAACATCGCCATCAATATGACGATGCAGAAGCGCGGCCTGCCGATCGCCTTTCTGATGACCGCCGGCAACCAGGCGCAGACCGGGCTTTCCGAAATGGCGCTCGGCCTGATCGAGGACGACCGTGTCACCGCGCTCGGCTTGCATATCGAGGCTTTCGATTCGGTAGCCGGCTTCGAAAGGCTGGCGGCACGGGCGCGCGAGCTGAAAAAGCCTGTCATCGCCATGAAGGTCGGCCGCTCCGAGCAGGCGCGGCAGGCGACCGTTTCCCATACCGCGTCGCTGGCCGGCTCGGACGCAGCGTCCGGCGCCTTCCTGAAGCGGCTCGGCATCGCCCGCATCGATTCGATCCCGGCCTTCATCGAGGCGCTCAAGCTGCTGCACGTCACCGGCCCCCTGCCCGGCTACCGGCTTTCGTCGATGAGCTGTTCGGGCGGCGAGGCGTCGGTGATGGCCGACAGCGCCGAAGGCCGCTGGGTGACGTTTCCGCCACTCACCCCCGAGCACCGCGCGCATGTCAAATCGACGCTCGGGCCGCTGGTCGCGGTGGCCAACCCGCTCGACTACCACACCTTCATCTGGAACAACGAGCCAGCGATGACCGCCACCTTCACCGCGATGGTGTCGGGCGGCTTCGACCTCAACATGCTGGTGCTCGATTTCCCGCGCCCCGACCGCTGCTCGGACACCGACTGGTGGGCGACGCTGCGCGCCTTCGAAGCGGCGCTGAAGACCAACAGCGCGCAAGGCGCGATCGTCTCCTCGCTGCCGGAGAACCTGCCCGAGGAATACACTGCCGGCCTGATGGCGCGGGGCATGGTGCCGCTGTTCGGCATCTCCGAAGCCATTGACGCCGCCCAGGCGGCGGCCTTCATCGGCTGGGCCTGGCGCGAGCCCCAGGCGCAGCCGATCGACACTTCGGCGTCCGGCGCGCCGGCCGGCGACCATGTCACGCCGGACGAGGCCGAGGCGAAGGCGCGGCTCATCGAGGCCGGGCTCCCCGTGCCAAAGGGCGAGCGCGCCGGCAACGCGGTCGAAGCGGTCATCTCCTCGATGGCGCTCGGCTTCCCGGTGGCGCTGAAGGCCCTTGGTGTCATCCACAAGTCCGAGCTCGACGCGGTCCGGCTCAATTTGAGGGATGCCGAATCCGTCAGCACCGCCGCCCATGATCTCGGCCCGCTCGGCACCGGCCTTTATGTCGAGCGCATGGTGCGCGACGGCGTCGCCGAGCTGCTGGTCGGCTTCACCCGCGACCCGATGTTCGGCGCCGTGATGACGCTCGGCACCGGCGGCGTGCTGGTCGAGCTGTTGCGCGACAGCGTCACGCTGATGCTGCCGGCGACCCGCGACGATATCGAGGCCGCTTTGCGCGGGCTGAAACTGTTCCCGCTGCTCGACGGCTATCGCGGTCGGCCGAAGGCCGATGTCGCAGCGGCAATCGATGCGATATCGGGCATTGCCGCTTTCGTGCAGCAAAACGCCGGCGAGATCGAGGAACTCGACATCAATCCGCTGATCGTCTGCACCGAAGGCAAGGGCGCCTGGATCGCCGATGCGCTGCTGGTGCTTGGAGAGAACAAAAATGTCTGACGTCATCACCACCCGCCGCGAGGGCACTATCCTCGAAGTCACGCTCGACCGGCCCAAGGCCAATGCCATCGACCTGAAGACGTCGCGGCTGATGGGCGAGACTTTCAAGGCGTTTCGCGACGATCCCGACTTGCGCGTCGCCATCGTCAAGACCGCCGGTGACAAGTTCTTCTGCGCCGGCTGGGACCTGAAGGCCGCAGCCGGCGGCGACGCGGTCGACGGCGACTATGGCGTCGGCGGCTTCGGCGGGCTGCAGGAACTGCGCGACCTCAACAAGCCGGTGATCGCCTGCGTCAACGGCATGGCGGTCGGCGGCGGCTTCGAACTGGCGCTATCCTGCGACCTGATCTATGCGTCGGACCACTCCTCCTTCGCCCTGCCCGAAATCCGCGCCGGCACGCTTGCCGATGCGGCGACGATCAAGCTGCCGAAGCGTATCCCCTACCATGTCGCCATGGACCTTCTGCTCACCGGCCGCTGGATGGATGTCGCCGAGGCGCATCGATGGGGCCTGGTCAACGAGGTGCTGCCCAAGGAAAGACTGGAGGACCGCGTCTGGGAGATCGCGCGGCTGCTCGCCAGCGGCCCGCCGCTGGTCTTCGCCGCGATCAAGGAAACGGCCCGGGTCGCAGAATCGCTGACGTTCCAGGACGCGATGAACCGGGTGACGCGCCGGCAACTGTCGACGGTTGACGCACTCTACGGCTCGGAGGACAATCTCGAGGGCTTTCGCGCCTTTGCCGAAAAGCGCGATCCGGTGTGGAAGGGGAAGTAGTGGTATTGCAGGAATGATGGCGCTCACCCCCCTCTGGCCTGCCGGACATCTCTCCCTCAAGGGGGGAGATTGGATGTCATCATCGCTTTCGCCAATTGTCGACGCCGGAGAAAAGGCGGTTTCGCCGAAGCTGCCGATCTCCTCACTTGAGGGGGAGATGGCCGGCAGGCCAGAGGGGGGTGTTCAGGCGGATTCATTGCGATCCATTCAGCGCCCATGACCGACTACAAAACCCTCATCGACGCCGAGACCTGGGCCTTCATCGAGCGGACCAATTCTTATTATCCGCCCGATACGATCGACTACACCGTCGCCGAGCAGCGCGAGATCTACAACCGGATGTGCCGCGAGTTCTTTGCCGGCTATCCCCAGGGCGTCACGGCGGAAACCACCGCCATTGCCACACCCTGGCACATTCCGATCCGCGTCTACCGCGCCCCGGCGCCGGAAGCTTCGGCGATGGTGCTTTATTTCCATGGCGGCGGTTTTATCCTCGGCGGGCTCGACAGCCATGACGACCTCTGCGCCGAGCTTTGCAGCCGCACTGGCTACGAAGTGGTTTCGGTCGACTACCGGCTGGCACCGGAACACCTTCATCCGGCCGCCTTCGACGATGCCATCAGCGCCTTTGAATGGGCGGCGGCGACTGACGAGCGTCCTGTCCTGCTCTGCGGCGACAGTGCCGGCGGCAATCTCGCCGCCGCTGTCAGTCACGCAACGCGCGGCCATGCGCGCAAGCCGATCGGCCAGATTCTGGTCTATCCCGGCCTTGGCGGCGACAGCTCCGCCGGTTCCTACGTCACCCACGCGGAAGCGCCGATGCTTACCGCGCGCGACCTCGTTTTCTACAGGGACATCAGGACCGGTGGCGAGGATCGCACCGGCGATCTCACTCTGTGGCCGCTCGCCGACGCCGAGTTCGCCAATCTGCCGCCCACCGTCGTGATCACTGCTGAATGCGACCCGCTGTCGTCGGACGGCGAAGCCTATCGCGACCGCATCGTTGCCGCGGGCGGGCGCGCCTGGTGGCTCGAGGAGCCGGGGCTGGTGCATGGCTATTTGCGCGCCAGGCACACGGCCGGCCGCGCCCGCTCGAGCTTTACCCGGATTGTCGATGCAGTAGCGGTTTTGGGAAGGGGCGAGTGGATCTGGTGAGGGATGTCTTCCCGACCAGAACGGGCCTTTGTCGGCCGGTATAGCTCTATTTGCGGCGGCGTCGCCGGCCGGAAACCTGCTTCAGCCAAGGTCCTAAATGAAAGCCGCTCATCAGCAGGTACATCGGGACCATGCCGCCCAGCGGTGACGCCTCTTGCCCGGTCGAGCACATCATGTCCGGCGCTCCGCCGAGAAGCGTCAGCAGCGCCATGGTTGCGAAGGTCGGCGCGGCCGCTAAGGACAGCCAGTCGGCTGCGCCAAGGGCGGCCGGGCTTGCGTTCTCGTCCTGGATCGCGTTGCCGGCGGATCCGTCTGCATGAATCTCGCTCATGTTTTTGTCCTGGGTAGTGAGCGGGATGCATTCGAATTGAACCGTGCATCCCGCTCCATCCATTTGCCCTAGCCGCATTTCCGCGACGCCAAAGACGTTCTATTCGGTGCGGTTCCGGAACGCGGCCTCTCCGGCGTCCGACACCTCGACCCACTTTTTGTCGGGAACGGCTTCGGCGCCGTAATTGTCGTGCCAGTTCCACCACTTGTACGTCGGCGTCTGCGGATAGCCCTCGGGCGAATCCTCCCAAACCTCCTGGCGGCCGAGCGGCGACAGGTCGAGATAGCTCCATACGGTCCCCATCGCCTCGTCGCCGCGGTTGTTGATGAAGTAGGTGCGGAACACGCGATCACCGTCGCGGATGAACACGTTATGGCCGTGCCACTCGTCAACGCCGAAATCGGCATCGAAGCTGTCGGTGATGGTGTACCAGGGCATCTTCCAGTCCATCCGCGCCTTCAGCCGCGCAATGTCGGCCTGCGGTGCGCGCGAGGCGTAGGCAAGCGTGGTGTCGCGGGCGTTCAGATGGGCGAGGTTGCCGACCTGGTCCGCCCCCAGCGAGCAGCCGCGGCAAGCGTGGTCGGGCCAGCCGAATACGCCGGGCTCGAAGAAGGCGCGGTAGACGATCAGTTGACGGCGGCCCTCGAACAGGTCGAGCAGGCTCACCTTTCCGTCAGGCCCTTCGAACGTATATGTCTTCTCCACCGCCATCCACGGCATCCGCCGACGCTCGGCGGCCAGTGCGTCGCGAGCCCGGGTCACGGTCTTCTCCTTCACGAGCAACTGCTGGCGCGCGGCCTCCCACGCGTCAGGCGAAACGACCGGTGGTGTCTTCATCGCGAGCCGCGTCGTCTGCTCGCCTGTGCCATTCTGATGTGCCGTCATTGTGCATCTCCCTTGCTGGTTTGTCGCCGCACCGGCGCGACGGGTCGGGTCGTGAGCCAGGATAGGGGCGATAGCGGATTGGCGAGAGTGACAAGTGTGACGCGATTCCGACGGGTTCGCTGATCACGGCCAATTTCGCCGCCCGCGACGCCCCTGCGCTCATTCGTGCCCGGACTGCTGGATGGGCCGTGCGCCGGCCAGGTAGCGATCATTGTCAAACGCTTCGGCCTGGTTGCTGTCCGGACTCCACAGCTGCCGGTGGGTTCGTGTGAGATCGCCGAGGTAGACATGCAGCGCACCCGATCGCGCACCGCCCGTATTCGCAACCGCATGAACGGTATTTGACGCCATGTGCACCACGGCAGGCGCTGCGATGTCCTGCCTTTCGGGAACATCGAGTTCGCTGCCGGCAACGGGATAGATGAAGTTCGTCTCGCTGCCCTTGTAGATGCCGATCAAGGCATCCATCAGGTGGTTGTGAGGCGGGTACTGCAGGCCGGGCGACAGAGTGATGTGATAGATCGTCAGGTTCGGACTCGCATGCAGAAGCACCTCGTCGTCGTCTTCTTCGTGAGCGAGTGTTCCCGATGCGTGAAAGCGGTTGGTATAGTCGCCCAGGACCGTCCTTACCGCTTCGAGGGGATCTGGCCCCTTCGCGGCATTGACGATATCATCGGCAACGGCGTAGAGAGGCGAGTTGGCGGGTAAAGGCATATCAGTTATCCTCCCTGAGATGCTCAGATCATCAAATCTGAGATGCTCACGCTAGCGAATGCTGATGCCAGCGTCAACGGGACAGCCAGACGGACAGAATATGAAAACGACGAAGTTGACCGGCGAACCGGCAAGGCCGGCCACGGTCGAGGCGACAGCACTGTCGGCCGCCGACGTCCTTCGCAGGGAACAGGCATATGAGCAGCTGAGGAACGACATCATTGCCTGCGTGCTGCGCCCCGGTGAAGCGCTGACGGAGAAGCAGATCGGTGACCGGTACCAGCTCAAAAAGGCGACCATCCGCGCGGCGCTGGCCCGACTGATGCAGGAAGGGCTGGTCAGGAGCGAACCGCGCCGCGGCTACGTCGTTGCTACGCTCAGCCTGCGGGATGTCAACGAGATCTTCGATGTCCGCAGCTTGATCGAGCCGGAAGTGTTCAGGGTGGCGGCATCGAACATGACCGAGCGCGGGCTCGACGATGTCAGGCTGGCAGCGCAAAAAGTGCTGAAGCCGGAGACGCTACGCAGCCACGTCGCCTTCCTTGCGGCCGACCGTGCCTTTCGTCTGGCCCTTGCGGAGCTCTCGGGAAATTTGCGACTGGCGCATCTCCTGGACCAGATACTCGACCAGTCGGCGCGGGTTCTCCACCTCGGCTTCAAGTCCCGCGACTTCACCCAGTTGATCATCGCCCAGCAAAAGGAGCTGGTCCTTGCCTGCGAGGCAGGCGAGGTTTCCGCCATCGTCAAACTTGCCCGTTCGCAGTGCCTGTCTCTCAAGAAGCAGGTGCTCGAGGCTTTGCTTGCCGGTTCCAAGCTTCAAGACGTCAATTTGCAGCCCTTCGCCTAGAGCCGGTTCCGGTTCTCCTGGAACCGGTAACCCGCTCTAACTATCTGTTTTGCCGCATTTATGCGGACGCCAAATGATTCCATTTGGCTGCAAAATGCTCTAAGGGAAGTTGGCCACTCGGTGCGACCCGCCACCTTGGCGCAACGACTGTCCCCGGCCTTGTTTTATGCCACAATCCGCGCGGCCGCCCGTCCGGCACTGCGGCCGGAAAAGATGCAGCCGCCAAGAAACGTGCCTTCGAGCGCTGCATAGCCGTGCATGCCGCCGCCGCCGAAACCGGCGGCTTCGCCCGCCGCGTACAGCCCCTCGACTGGTTGGCCGCCGACGCCCAGTACGCGGCTGTCGAGGTCAGTCTCCAGCCCACCGAGCGTCTTGCGGGTCAGGATGCTGAGCCTGACGGCAATCAGCGGGCCACTGGCGGGATCGAGCAGCTTGTGCGGTCTTGCGGTGCGGATCAGCCGGTCGCCGAGATAGGCTCGCGCGCCGCGCAACGCAGTAATCTGCATGTCCTTGGAGAACGGATTGTCGAGCTGCCGGTCGCGGGCGCGGATTTCGCGCTCAACCTGCGCCAGTTCGAGCAGCGGCTCGCCGCCGGCCGCTGCGTTCATGCGCGCGACCAGCGCCGGCAAATCAGGCTCGACGATGAAATCCTCGCCCTTCTCCATGAACGCCTTGACCGGCGCGGCTACGCCGCTGGTGGCGCGGCCGAGCACCTGGCGCCAGCTCTTCCCCGTCAGATCGGGGTTCTGCTCGGAGCCCGACAGCGCGAACTCCTTCTGGATGATCTTTTTGGTCAGGATGAACCAGGAATGATCGAAGCCGGTGCTCATGATGTGGCTGAGCGTGGCCAACGTGTCGAAGCCGGGATAGAGCGGGACCGGCAGGCGCTTGCCGCGCGCATCGAGCCACAGCGATGACGGGCCGGGCAGGATGCGGATCGCATGATCGGTCCAGATCGGTGCCCAGTTCCTGACGCCCTCGACATAGTGCCACATGCGGTCGCGGTTGATCAGCCGGCCGCCGGCGGCTTCGGCGATCGCCAGCATGCGGCCGTCGACATGATCGGGAACGCCAGTGATCATGCGTTTCGGCGGCGCGCCCATCCGCTTCGGCCAATTCTCCCGGACCAGCTGGTGATTGGCGCCGATGCCGCCGGAGGCGACGATGACGGCCTGCGCCTTCAGCTCGAAATCGCCGGTGATCTCGCGCGAGCTCTTGCGGCCGCGCTCGGCATCGCTCGCCGCCAATAGGTCGCCGCGCACGCCGTCGACGACGCCGCCCGTCCGCGTCAATTCGTTTACCCGGTGACGGAATTTGAAGCGGATCAGCCCGCGTTTCTCGGCCTCGCGCACGCGCTGCACGAACGGCTCGAGCACGCCAGGGCCGGTGCCCCAGGTAATGTGGAAGCGCGGCACCGAATTGCCGTGGCCGACGGCATTGCCGCCGCCGCGCTCGGCCCAGCCGACCACCGGAAAAAATTTCAGGCCGCGCTGCATGAGCCAGGAGCGCTTCTCGCCGGCGGCGAAGCCGAGATAGGCCTCGGCCCAGCGGCGCGGCCAGAGATCTTCCGTGCGGTCAAAGGCTGCGGTGCCCAGCCAATCCTCGAGCGCCAGCTCATACGAATCGCGGATGCGCATGCGCCGTTGTTCGGGCGAATCGACAAGGAAGATGCCGCCGAGCGACCAGAATGCCTGGCCGCCAAGCGACTGTTCCGGCTCCTGCTCGAGGATGATGGTCTTCTTGCCGGCCGCAGACAGTTCGGCCGCCGCGACAAGGCCGGCAAGACCGGCGCCGACAATGATCACATCCGCATCGTCGGACATCTATTTGGCCATGATCTTGTACAAAAACCGGTCCAGTTGTGGGATCACGGCCTGCCTAGACTGCCTCCCAGCCTTCCTTCTCGCCGGCGCGGAAGATGGCATCGATGACCTTCTGGTTGAGCACCGATTCTTCCAGGGTGAAGACGCGGTCCTTGCCGCCCTGCGCAGCCCGCGCGAAGGCCTCGACTTCCAGCCGGTATTGCTGCGTGCCGGGAAAGCGGAACACCTGCGCCTCGCTGTGGTTCTGGTTGTGCAGTTCGACGCGATGATGGTCGTAGAGTCCGGCGTTGAACGGTGAGAACACCTCGATGAAGCCCTTCTCGCCGTGGAAGATCATCACCTGGCGTGCCGCCATCTGCGTCGACAGGTAAAACGACAGCTCGAAGTCGCCGAAATCGGCGCGGATCGAGGAATAGATGTCGGTGCCGAACGTCTTGTCGCGCTCGATCGTCGCCTGGACGCGCAGCGGCTCCTTGCCGGTCGAAAAGCGTGTCGACACTGTCGGGTAGACACCGATGTCGGGCAGCGCGCCGCCGCCGAGATCGAGCTTGTTGCGCATGTTGTTGGGGTCGACATTGTAATAGGAGAACGCGCCCTGGACATGGCGCAGCCGGCCGATGGCGCCGTTGGCGATCAGCTCGCGCACCTTGATCCATTGCGGATGGTAGACGACCATGAAGGCTTCGCACACCAGCACCTTCCTGGCATCGCGCAGCTTGATCAGCGGCGGAATGTCCCTGGCATCGAGCGCCAGCGGTTTTTCGACCAGAACATGCTTGCCGGCCTCGATCGCCTTGGCCGTCCATTCGACATGCTGCGAGGTCGGCAGCGGAATGTAGACGCCGTCGATGTCGCTGGAGGCGAGCAGCTCCTCATAGGAGCCGAACGCGTGGCGCGCACCGAAGCGTTCGCCCAGCGCCCGCGCTTTCGACAGATCGCGGCTGGCAATCGCGGACAGCACGCCGTTCTCCGCCTCGACGATTGCCGGCAAAAGCTGCTCGCGGCCGATCTTGGCCGTCGACAAAACACCCCATCGGAACATCAGGTTTCTCCTCTCGATTGCAGGCCTGGAGGTTTGCCCTAATTCAGGAGAAAAGCCAATGCGGGAGCATGGTTCCTCGCCCCCATTCATGGGGAGAGCGCAACCATTATGCGGTAGCTGGACGGGGTGGCGCATCTTTGATCCATGGAGAACCGCGGCCAACGATGGTGTTGGCGAAGATGACAAGCTTTCTGACGCAAGCGATGAGAGCGGTCTTATGAGCTTTGCCGCGCGCGATGAGGCGGCCGTACAAGGCGACCAAGGCGTTGTTCCAGCGCTGGGCCGCGGGCAATGCGGCGTTGAAGAGGGCCCTACGCACGCGAGCGCGACCGCCGGCGATGTGGCGTTCGCCGGCACGCTCGCCGGAGTCGTCGTCAAAGGGAGCCACCCCGATCAGTGCGCAGATCTGTTCACGGCTGAGCCTGCCGAGTTCGGGCAGGAGAACAACCAGGGTCAGCGCGGTTCGCATACCGATGCCGTCGATGCTTTCGATCAGCTCCAGCCTGCAGGCCAGATCATCGTGTTTGCATACAGCAGCCTGCAGGCGAGCGAGCTCGGCCCGACAGCAGCGCTTCAGCACCTCGATCTCATGCTCGATCTGCTTGAGGATGCGCTTGTCGGTGAAGCGCTCACGCCGGGTTTTGAGACGGGCGATATCCAGCTCGAGCTGCTCGATGAAGAGCAGATGCTCGGCAAGTGGGGCCAACCTGCTGTCGGGTGCCTCGCGCACCTCGCCCAGATTGGCGGTGCACTCGGCGATAAGGGCTGCATCGAGGCGATCGTTCTTGGCACGGCGCAGCTTGTAAATGGCGAAAGCGCGAACCTGGCGCGGCTGGAGGAGCACGACCTCAAGGCCATTCCGGCGCAAGAAGGCCACCACGGCCCGTTCATAGCCGCCGCTGGCCTCAATGCCGACGCGTTTGATCCTGCGCGCCCTCAACCACGCCACGAGCTCCTTATGCCCATCACCGGTATTGGCTACCTGCAAGTTGTCGCCTGCCGGATAAGTACCGACTTCGAGCGATGCCTTGCCGGTGTCGATCCCGCCGACCTTTGTGCTAGTCTTGGTCATCTTCGTCGTCCCTGCCTTGCATACGAACCAGGTTGTTCCAGCAACCATCCGGGCCACGATGAAGAGCCGATCGCGATCTTGCTCTCCCAGAGCCCGAAACGGTTCAGGTGGCTGCGATCCGATGATCGGCGCCAATCGCCGGGTGGCCACCCGGCGATTGGCGTTCCTTGCGGAACACAAGCAGACGTACCCGATTCCTTATGCAAGGTGGCCCGGCGAAGCCGGGACGGAGAGGGGTCTTCGTGACGGGCTGGAATTCGCTGTTTAAGGGCGGCGCCTGATAGGCTTCGTATTATGGCCCGTCTCGCGCTCAGTCCCTTTTAGGAGTCTGACTTCGCGACCGTCGTCCCCCTCTCCGTCCCGGCTTCGCCGGGCCACCTCTCCCCCCGCACCGCGCCGCTCCGCGGGGGCGAGGAACCCAGGTCCTGCAGCGACGGTGAAATCGCAGGAAGAACCGCTCAACCCCTTCTACCCGTCAGCGTCATGTCGAAATCGACGACGTTGGAGTAAATCGGCGTGCCGACATCCATGCCGTAGCGCGACCGCAGCACCTTGCCGGTGACATGGAATTTTATCGCGCCCGCCCTGAGGCCGCCGAGCTCGGCCGTGAATTTTTCCTGAAAGGTCTTGCCGCGCGCCGTCAGCCGGCCGGTGACAAGGGCTGACGTGTCGCCGGTCCGTTTGACGCTGGTCGAACGGAACTGGATCTCCGGATTGTCGGCCGCGTCGAAGACTGCGTCCGAGCGGAGAAAGGCATCGATGCGGCTTTGGCCGGTACCGACGCTTTCGGGGAAGATGGTGAAATTGACCTGGGACCGGCCGACATCGCTGTTGTCGATAAGGATACTGCCCTTGAAGCGGGAGAAAGCACCGTCGAGCCCGCCGCCGCCGAGCTTGCCGATGGAGAAATGGATGCTGGAACTCCCCGGGCTGATGGTGTAGCTGCCGGCCGCGTCGCCGAGGGCAACGGCGGCGAAAACAGGCATGGCAAAACAAGCGGCGGCTGCCGCAAATCCGAAGATGCGCGCGTACATGGAAATGGTCCTCTTGGCAGGCAACGCTTTCTTGCGTCCTCGCCCCATCAACGAATGAGCCGTCCGCTCTATTCCCTGTCGTGATGTGACGAAGCCGTGATCATGCGCGTCAGCACGGTATCCCTCAGCCAGAAATGATGGCGCAGCGCTGCGGCGAGATGCAAAGCGACAAGTCCGATGCCGGCATAGGCGAGATACCAGTGCGTCGCTGCCCAGAAGCTTTCTGCCGTGTCCGATTCACCGAGCGGCAGATTGGGCATGACGAACAGATTGAACGGCACGCTCGGGATCTCCAGCACCGAGACCGAGACCAGCGCCCAGCCGGACAACGGCAGAGCGAGCTGAAACGCATAAAGCGCGAGATGGACCAGCGGCGCCATCCGGCGCTCGAACGGGCCGACCGAGCGCGGCAGCGGCGGGGCCGGTCTGCCTAGGCGCCAGGCGATGCGCAGGATGACCAGTCCAAGCAGCAGGAAGCCGAAGGATTTATGCAGCTGGATCAGCTCGAAGGTGGTGCGCTGGCTGGACAGCCGCACCATGACGAAGCCGAGCACGAACTGGCCGATAAAGAGCGCCGCGATCAGCCAGTGAAGGATGATCGCCGTCCAGCCGTAGCCGGCAGTCTGGTTTTTGGGCAGTGCTGACATGGTCGGTGAACGAATGCCAGGTCGGCTTTCTTCCACCTCTCCCTTGTGGGGAGGGTTGGCTTACTCGCCGACCTTGAAAAAATCGACAAAGGCTCTGAGCGCCGGCCGCATCTGGCGGCGGCTGGGGTAATAGACGAAGAAGCCGTCGAAGCGCGGGCACCAGTCCTCCAGCACGCGAACGAGCTTGCCGGCGGCGAGCGCGTCGCGGACATAATCCTCGAACACGAAGGCGAGCCCGGCGCCGTCGACTGCGGCGTTGGCAATCAGATGGTCCTCGTCGAGGATCAGCGGCCCCTGCACCGCTATCTCGATCTCCTCGCCGTTTTGCTCGAATTCCCAGCGGTAGAGAATGCCGCTGGAGAAGCGGAAGCGGATGCAGCGGTGAGCGGCGAGATCGCGCGGATGCTGCGGTTTTGGCATGGTCTCGAAGTAGGCTGGCGCGCCGACCACGGCGCCCCGAAGGTCTGGTCCGATGCGCACCGCGATCATGTCGCGCTGCAGGCTCTCGCCCAGTCGCACACCGGCATCGAAGCCGCCCTCGACGACGTCGGTGAAGCGGTCCTCGATGACGATCTCCAGCACGATGTCGGGATAGGCAGCCGCAAAGGCGCTGAGCCTCGGCGTCAGCGCCAGATGGGCCGCGGTGCGCGGCACGGTCAGCCTGAGATTGCCCGCCGGCCGGTGGCGCGCCTCGATCGCCGATTCCAGCGCCAGCTCGATTTCCGACAGCGCCGGCCTGAGGCGCTCGAGCAGTTGCGCGCCCTCCTCGGTCGGAGCGACGCTGCGCGTGCTGCGCGCCAGAAGCCGCACGCCGAGGCGCGCTTCGAGGCTGGACACCGCGTGGCTGACCGCCGATGGCGCGATTGCCAGTTCCTTGGCGGCGCCGCGAAAACTGCCGCATTGGGCGACCATTGCCAGTACCGCGAGCTGTGAAAGATGGGTTCGCTTCATTGATCTATTTCTTGGAACAGCCCGTGCAAATGAGAGCCGATTATCGAACTCGGCGCAAGACGCTATCTCTGCGGCATCACAACCATCACAACAAGGAGACACGCGTGATGCAAACCCGCAAGCTTGGCAATGAACTTGACGTCTACCCGGTCGGCCTCGGCTGCATGGGGATGAGCTTTGCCTATGGTGGCCAGCCGGAGGCGGAGGCGATTGCCACGCTGCGCCATGCCGTCGAGATCGGGGTCAATTTCTTCGACACGGCCGAGGTCTATGGCCCTTACGAGAACGAGATCCTGGTCGGCAAGGCGCTGAAGCCGGTGCGTGACAAGGTGACGATCGCAACCAAATTCGGCTTCAAGATCCTCGAAGAAGGCAGCGGCATGGAGCGCATGGCCGGTGTCGATAGCCGCCCGGAGCATGTCAAGGCCGTGGCCGAAGCGTCATTGAAGCGGTTGGATACGGAGGTGATCGATCTCTATTACCAGCACCGCGTCGACCCCAACGTGCCGATCGAGGATACGGTCGGCGCCATGGCCGAGCTGGTGCGCGAGGGCAAGGTGCGGGCGCTCGGCCTGTCGGAGGCGAGTGCGGCGACCATCCGCCGGGCGCATGCCGTGCATCCGATCGCCGCGGTGCAGAGCGAGTATTCACTGTGGAGCCGCGATCCGGAGGGGGAAGTGTTTGCCGTCTGCCGCGAGCTCGGCATCGGCTTTGTCCCCTATAGCCCGCTCGGCCGCGGCCTGCTCACCGGCACGATCGCCAAGCCCGATGTTCTCGGCGCCGACGACTGGCGCCGCGGGTTGCCGCGCTTCCAGGCCGACGCCATGGCGGCCAATGCGGCGGTCGTCGCCGTGCTGGAAAAGATGGCCGCCGGGAAGGGCGTGACGCCGGCGCAGCTGGCGCTCGCCTGGGTGCTGCATCAGGGCGACTTCATTGTGCCGATCCCTGGTGCGCGAAAAATGCGCCATCTGGAGCAGAATACGGCGGCAGCCGATATCGTGCTGAGCCAGGCCGAGGTGGCATCCATCGGCGACGCCCTGTCGCCGGAAAAGGTGGTCGGCAAGCGCTATACCGAGGAGCTGCTGGCGCTGGTTAACGGGTGAATGGCAATCGACGGCGTAATCGAAACGGGGCGTTTCGGCACCCCTTTTTGACTAATACGGTGCGATGCAAAGCGTTGTGAGACCTCGGCGCGAGGCAGCCCCTCTGTCCTGCCGGACATCTCCAAGGGGGAGATTGGCAGTTCCCGCGCCCTGCCCGCCCTTCCGGCGCCGGTGATTGGCGAAAGCCGAGGCGACATCCGATCTTCCCCCTTGAGGGGGAGATGCCCGGCAGGGCAGAGGGGGTGCCTCGCGCCGACATTTCCTACCAAGGCACGACACTGATCTCCGGCCAGTTCTCCCTGGCACGCGCGCCCTTCATCTCGTGCGTCTGCCGATTATCCAGTGCACGGTTCGGGGTAACGCGAAACGAGAAGATGTCGTCGAGCCCGAACGGCGCCACGAGCGCGAGTTGCCCATCGGTGCCGAATCTAACGCCGACCGCATGGGTTTTCGAAGCGAAATAGGACAGCGCCTCGGCGGACGACGACAGTCTGGGATAGGAACCGCCAAAGCGCGCCTCAAACCACAGATGCACCCGCGCCTGGTTGCGCACTTCGACCGGCAGCGTCAGTCCTTCGAACTGCTTCGCCGCCCGGCGGATGACCGTGTCCTCGGCTTCATAGGACAGATCGCTCTCATCGAAATAGAACAGGTCGACATCCCGGATGCCGTACCCCAAGGGCTTTCCGGTCAGATGATTCCAGACGCTGTTGTAAAGCGCGCCTGAGACGACCAGCCAGTCCGGCAGGCCTAGCACCCGTACCCGCGACAGCGTCTCACCGACCAGCGGATCGGCTGAGACGATATCGAGAAAGACTGCACGCTGTTCCTCGAAGGGCAGCCCTGAATAGCGCAAATGGTCCATCGTCCCTTGGACGGCGATTCGCCATCTGCCGGCAACCCCTCTAGATCCTCAGCGCGCCATCCGTTGTGCAATTATCGGAAAGGGCGTCGTGACGCCCATTTCTGCAGGCTAGTTTCCCTCCCGCCCAAGGCTCATTGTTCGGTCGGTCTCGGACCAGAAGACTGGCTCCTCGATTGACGGCCATTCTTCGCCATACACAAAGCCTTCGATCGCATCTAGCTTTCCTTCAATCTCATCGAAGAACAGCACCATGCCGCAAAGAAGCTGGTCAGGTCCAACGCACGCTACCCGAAGCGAACTGAACACTCGACTCTCAAAGCGCAATTCCGGGGGAACCGATGAGGCAACGATTGTGGTCATGAACCCTACAGGATCGCGGCTGCGGTCTTTGACTTTCAGCGCACGCATCATGTCAGGAGAAACGCCGGCGGAACGGCAGAACTCCTTGACGAAAAACACTTCCAGCGGGGTCAGGTGCATTTAGCTCAGCGGCAGAACGGACAGCGTTTCATTGGCGCTTGTACATCACGTCCGTTCGGATGATGTACTTGCGCCCCGACAGCACCTCGTCGCCGCGGTGTTCGATCGGATGATAGAAGGCCAGCGCCATGCCTTTCCTGGGTTTCACCACCAGGCTGGTGCCGGCATAACCCGGCATCTCGCCGCGAAACGAGGTTCCGCCCCCTTCAAATCCATCCGACAGATAGATCATGAAGGTAAACTGGCTGCGCTCCGAGGCATTGCGCTCGAAATAGCCGTCATTGTGCCAATCGAACTTCTGGCCCGGCCCGTAGCGATAGAAGCGGAAACGCTCATTCAGCCCAGTCAGCCGCCAGTCGCCGAGGCCGCGATAGAGCATCGGGCGCGCCCGCGCAAAAAGCAGGTCGGCAAGATCCTCGTCATCAAAAACGACACGGTCGTTGTTGCGGAGTTCCGTCATCACGCTCGCGCCGCCGGCGCTGTTTACCTTGGCTGCCTCAAAACCACGCCGTTCGCTGTCGGCGATCAGATCGGCGCATTCCTGGTCGTCCAGGAACCCATCGACAGTCCCGATATGCGTTGCCAGCCAGTTGATGGAGAGCTTGTGGTCCATCAGAGCATCCCCTTACGTCCGCAGCACGCCGCCGGTCTGCTTGCCGACATTATCGACGATGCGCTTGGCCAGCGCCTCGAAATCCTCATCGGTCAGCGTCTTTTCGACCGGCTGGATCGACACTTCAATGGCGATCGATTTTTTCGCCGCGCCGAGCGCTGCACCCTCGAAAACATCGAACACCGAGACGCCGGAAATCAGCTTCCGGTCGGCGGCAAGGGCGGCGCGAACGAGTGTGCCGGCTTCGACCGCCTTGTCGACGACGAAGGCGAAATCGCGCTTGACCGCCTGGAAGGCGGACAGATCAAGCCTCAGCTTTGTTCGCGTCGGCTTGGCCTTCGGCTCGGGCACGGTATCGATGAACACTTCGAAGCCGCAAAGCGGGCCGGAGACGTCAAGCCCCTCCAGCGTCTTCGGGTGGAACTCGCCAAACGTGCCAAGGATTACCTTCGGCCCAAGCTTGATCGTGCCGGAGCGGCCGGGATGATACCAGGCCGGGCCGCCAGCCTCGATCTGCAGCCGCTCGACCGGCGCGCCGCAGGCTTCGAGTGCTGCGATCGCATCGGCCTTGGCATCGAAGACGCCGACGGCGCCGGCATTGCCGGCCCAATGGCGGCCGGAGCCCTCGAGCCTGGCGGTGCCGCGCCGCACGCCGGCGGCAACGCGCCGCTGCTGGTCGGCACCATCGCCCTCATAAGTGCCCGACACTTCGAACAGCGCGACATCGCCGATGCCCTTGTCGGCATTGCGCTGTGCTGCCGCAATCAGCCCCGGCAGCAGCGACGGCCGCATGTCCGACATATCGGCGGCGATCGGGTTGGCAAGCTTCAGCGCCTGCTGGCCGCCGCCGAACAATTCGGCGTGTTTTGCCGGAATGAACGACCAGGTGACGGCCTCCATCATGCCGCGCACGGCAAGTGCCCGCTTGGCGGCGCGGGTGCGGATCTGCAGCACAGTGAGGATCCTGGCGTTGACCGCATCGTGCGAACCGAGCGGCTGCGGCGCGATGTTGTCGACGCCGTGGATGCGCATGACCTCCTCGACCAGGTCGGCCTTGCCGTCGACATCCGGCCGCCAGGACGGGACCGCCACATTGACGACATCGCCCGTGCCCTCCGGCCTGAAGCCGAGGCGGGCAAGAATGTCGAGGCTTGTCGAGCGCGGCACTTCGATGCCGGTCAGCCGCTTCACTTCCGACAATGGGAACGAGACGATCTTCGGCTGATGGCCGGCATAGCCGACGACTTCGGTTTGCGCCGGCGTACCGCCGCAGAAATCGAGCACCAGCTTCGTTGCCAGCTCCAAGCCGGGAACCATCATTTCCGGGTCGACGCCGCGCTCAAACCGATAGCGCGCGTCGGTGATGATGCCGAGTGTGCGGCCGGTGCGGGCGGTGGTGATCGGGTCCCAAAGCGCCGACTCGATCAGCACGTCGGTGGTGTTCTCGTCGCAGCCGGAATGCTCGCCGCCCATGATGCCGGCAATCGATTCGATGCCGTCCTGGTCGGCGATGACGCACATCTCCGGCGTCAGCGTGTATTCGCGGCCGTCGAGCGACAGCACCTTTTCGCCATCACGCGCCCGGCGCACGGCGAGATTGCCGGTGACCTTCGCAGCGTCGAAGACATGCAGCGGCCGGCCGCGGTCGAAGGTGACGTAATTGGTGATATCGACGAGCGCGCTGATCGGCCTCAAGCCGATGGCGAGAAGCCTTTGCTGCAGCCATTTCGGCGACGGTCCGTTCTTGACGCCGCGCACCAGGCGCAGCGCAAAGCCGGGACAGAGCTCCGGCGCTTCGATCGTCACCTTGACCGGCGTCTCGCCCTTGCCGGGGATCGGCTCTATCGGCGCGCTCTTCAGCGTGCCGAGCCCGCTCGCCGCCAGATCGCGGGCGATGCCATGGACACTGGTCGCATCCGGCCGGTTCGGCGTCAGATTGATCTCGATCAGCGGGTCGTCGAGATGGGCATAGGCGGCGAAGCTGGTACCGACCGGCGCATCGGCAGGAAGGTCGATGATGCCGTCATGCTCCTCGGACAATTGGAGCTCGCGCTCGGAGCACATCATGCCGTGGCTTTCAACGCCGCGGATCTTGCCGACGGTCAGCGTCACGTCGATGCCGGGAATATAGGTGCCCGGTGCTGCAAAGGCGCCGACCAGGCCCGCGCGGGCGTTCGGCGCTCCACACACGACCTGCACCGGCGGCTTGCCGTCGCCGGTGTCGACGGTCAGCACGCGAAGCCGGTCGGCGTCGGGATGCTGGACCGCCGTCAGCACCTTGGCGATGACGAAGGGGGCCAGGCTCGCCCGGTCGTCGACATGCTCGACCTCGAGGCCGATCGAGGTGAGACGCTCGACAATTTCCGCCAGCGAGGCGTCGGTCTCGAGATGATCCTTGAGCCAGGAGAGGGTGAGTTTCATGACTGTGTTCCGTCTGGTCTGGGCACGCTGCACTTGAAGCTATGCGGCCGCGCGTCGGACATGTGCAGGAAGGCGAGCTGCCCGCGGATTTGCTGCGGCCCGGTCGTCACGCGCTCAAGCCCCCGAACAGCGTCGGCATGTCAAGCGGCCTAAAACCGTAATGCGACAGCCAGCGCACATCGGCGTCGAAGAAGGCGCGCAGATCCGGCATGCCGTATTTCAGCATGGCGATGCGGTCGATGCCCATGCCCCAGGCGAAGCCCTGGTATTCGTCAGGATCGAGGCCACCGTAACGGAGCACATTGGGGTGCACCATGCCGCAGCCGAGAATCTCCATCCAGTCCGAGCCTTCGCCGAAGCGCACTTCGCCGGGCCGCGAACGGTCGCACTGGATGTCGACCTCGAGGCTGGGCTCGGTAAACGGGAAGAAGGACGGCCGGAAGCGCATCTTGACGCTCGGCACCTCGAAGAAGGCCTTGCAGAACTCCTCCAGCACCCATTTCATGTTGGCGACGTTGGCCGACTTGTCGATCACCAGCCCCTCGACCTGATGGAACATCGGCGAGTGGGTGGCATCGGAATCCTGCCGGTAGGTCTTGCCGGGAATGACGATGCGGATCGGCGGCTTCTGCATCTCCATGGTGCGGATCTGCACCGGCGAGGTGTGGGTGCGCAAAAGCTTGCGCTCCCCCTGCTCGTCCGGCTGGAAGAAGAACGTGTCGTGCATCTCGCGCGCCGGGTGGCCTTCCGGGAAGTTCAGCGAGGTGAAATTGTAATAGTCGGTCTCGATGTCCGGACCTTCGGCGATGGCAAAGCCGAGATCGCCGAAAATCGCCGCGATCTCGTCGATGACCTGGCTGATCGGATGGATGCGGCCGCGTTCGGCCGGCGATTGCCTGACCGGCAAGCTGACGTCGACCTTCTCGGCGGCAAGCCGTGCCGTGATCGCCACATCTTTCAGCTCGGCGCGGCGCGCCGAAAGTGCCTCGGTGACGCGGTTCTTGAGCCCGTTGATTGCCGGGCCCTTGACCTGTCGCTCCTCGGCGCTCATCGAGCCGAGCGTCTTCAGCATCTCGGAAACCGAGCCCTTCTTGCCGAGGGCCGAGACACGCACCGCCTCGATCGCCTGCTCGTCGGCGGCCGAGGCGATCTCGGCCATCAGGGAATTTTCGAGAGTTTCCATGTCACTCATGTTCCATATCCGATTGGAAGCAAAGAAAAACCCGCGCCAGCCCTGCCAGCGCGGGTTTCCCAAATCAAGTGTCGAATAGCTTGGGAAGCGCTGGTCTTAAGCGACAGCGCTTTCAAAAGCATTCGGCGTGGTATTCTTCAGGTATTCGAGCGCGACCTTGGCCTTGGCCACGAGTGCGGCGAAGGCCTGCGGCTCGTGGATGGCCATGTCCGACAGGATCTTGCGATCGATCTCGATCCCGGCCTTGTTGAGACCGTCGATGAAACGGCCATAGGTCAGGCCATGCTCATGCGTCGCCGCATTGATGCGCTGGATCCACAGCGCGCGGAACGAACGCTTGCGATTCTTGCGGTCGCGATAGGCGTACTGCAGCGACTTTTCCACCGCCTGCTTGGCGATGCGAATGGTGTTCTTGCGGCGGCCGTAAAAACCCTTGGCGGCTTTCAGGACCTTCTTGTGCTTGGCGTGCGAGGTGACGCCTCTCTTTACGCGTGCCATGTCATGATCTCCTTAAAAGCAATTCCAGGAAAAGTGCCTGGCGGTTTTCCGTTCGGAATTGCGTAAAACAAATGCGTGTCCAGACCGAATGCTCTTATTTTGGCGCATGATGTTTCCAAAAAGTCTGCAACTTTTTGGCATCATGCCCTAGAGGCCGTTCGGCAGAAAATTCTTGATGACCTTCTTGCCATCCGGTTCAGCCAGAACCATCGTGCCGCGGGCATTTCGAATGAACTTGTTGGAACGCTTGATCATGCCGTGACGCTTGCCGGCCGCAGCCGACAGAACTTTACCCGTACCTGTGATCTTGAACCGCTTCTTGGCGGCCGATTTGGTCTTCATCTTGGGCATTTTGCTACTCCGTTTATATGCGCACCAATGCGCTTTTTGTTTGCTTCAGGCCGACCAAAGCCCGAAAAGCAAATGAAACCGCCACGGCATGCCCTGCCGGGCGGTTTTTTGGGAACGGCGGTCCTATACGTCAAAGCGGGAGCGCGTGCAACACCCCGTGCTCAGCAACACTGTACTCAGCAACACTGTACTCAGGGGAAACGGAACAGCACCGGCAATATGCCGGACTGCTGGGCGCCGTCGATCAGTTCGAAAGCCGGCAAGGCAACGAGGAACACCAGCCCGTCCAGCAGCGTGGTTCGCAGCAGGCGCGGCTTGAAGCTGCCGGTGTCGCCTTCCTGATACAGCGACAGTTTCGGGAAGAAGCGCGGCACTTTCGCCAGGTAGGCCTGGTATGGCGCGCCGAGAGCCTGCTTGAGGAATTTCTCCTCGCGCAGGATAACGATGTAAAAGGCACCCGCGCAGAGCGCTCCAAAGCCGATCGTGGCGGTGATGGAGCCGATCTGTGCGCCGACACCGGCGGCAGCTAAAGTAGAGAAGACATAGAGTGGGTTGCGCGTAATCGAATACGGTCCGCCGGTCACCACTTCGGAGGATTTGCGACCGCCGATATAGAGCGTCGACCACAAGCGTCCGACAATGCCGAGAAAGATCAGCACGACGCCAACCATTTCGATTGTTTCATGCACAGGCGTATCGGGCGGAAAAACCGACTGCCCGAACAAAAGCATCGCGAACAGGACGACGACGACGACGGCAAGCACCATCCTGCGCGTGTGCTGGTAGCTGCCCAGCCCATATTTGGCTTCCGAATGCTTGACGTCATTGACCATGTCGGGAATCCGATCGTCGAGGGAACCAGAGCGTCGTTGCTCTCGCCGGCGATCGCAGCGTCTGGTCAAGAAAACAGGCGCCCCGCCGATCGCCGGGACGCCTTGCAACATGATTCAGGCGGATTTTATGCACGTCGCCCAAAAGTGCGCAGCGGTTTTGCGACAACGACATGCACAAAACAGAACTAAAGCGCAACGCGCTTTAGCGGGGCGCCAGCACCATCATCATCTGGCGGCCTTCGAGCTTCGGTTCGGCTTCGACCTTGGCGATGGGCGCCACTTCCTCGCGAACCTTGTTCAGAAGCTGCATGCCGAGTTCCATATGCGCCATCTCGCGACCGCGGAAGCGCAATGTCAGCTTGACCTTGTCGCCTTCCTCGAAAAAGCGCCGGACGGCCTTCATCTTGGTCTCATAGTCGTGGCTGTCGATGTTCGGGCGCATCTTGATCTCCTTGATCTCGATGACCTTCTGGTTCTTGCGCGCCTCGGCCGCCTTCTTCTGGTTGGCGTATTTCAGCTTGCCGAGATCGAGGATTTTTACGACGGGCGGCACTGCATTGGGCGATATCTCGACCAGATCGAGCCCCGCCTCTTCGGCGAGCAGCAATGCGTCGTTGATGGAGACATCGCCGCGGTTCTGGCCTTCGGCGTCGATTAGCTGGACCCGGGGAACCCGGATGTCACGGTTGGAGCGCGGGCCTTCCTTGGTGGGCGCCGCTGCTTTGAAAGGTCTGCGAATGGTCGTGGTCTCCTTGAGCCGTTTCGTTAAGGGGTTCTTCAGTTCAGAATTGCGAACGCGCAATGTGGTGAGCGCGCGGTCGGAGTCAATAGCACAGCATTCTCAGGAAATCACCTGCCCGATGGAATGCTCCTCTGCACCAAGCGAAGAAAGTGGCGGAGCACTTTTCGTTGAATGCCTTGCTGTGCCAAAAGACCGGCGTGAGGGAATACACCATGAGCACCACCCCGATCTTCCTGGACGTCGACGGGACGAGCATCGCCGTCAGGCATGCGGCAGGTGCCGAGCCCGGTATCGTCTGGCTTGGCGGCTACAAATCGGACATGCTGGGCACCAAGGCCGAAACATTGTCGGAATGGACGCGCAAAGAAGGCCGCGCCTTTCTCCGCCACGATTATTCCGGCCACGGCGAATCGGGTGGCGCCTTTGCCGACGGCACCATCTCGAAATGGCTGGGCGAGAGCCTGGCCGTTTACCGCCGTTTCACCCAGGGCAGGCAAATCCTGGTCGGCTCGTCGATGGGCGCGTGGATCGCGCTGCGCATGGTGCAGGAATTGCGCAAGGCGGGCGAGAACAGCGTCGCCGGCCTTGTGCTGCTGGCCCCGGCGCCCGATTTCACATTCGAACTGGTGGAGCCGGTGCTGACCGGGGCGCAGAAGCGCAACCTCAGGAAAAAGGGCTTTTTCGAGGAGCCGTCGGACTATTCCGCCGAACCGTACATCTACACGCGCGCACTGATCGAGGACGGCCGCAACAACCGGGTGATGACCGGGCCGATCGACACGCACTGTCCGGTCCACATCCTGCAAGGGCTGGCCGATCCCGACGTGCCGTCGAGCCATGCGCTGAAGCTGGTCAGCCTGCTGCCGGCCGACGACGTCACGCTGTCGCTCATTCCGGACGGCGACCACCGCCTGTCGCGGCCGCAGGATCTCGACATGCTGGTGCGGGCGGTGGACGCGATGGTGCGGCAGGCGGGATAGATTCAGCCGTTGCGGAACGTATAAGCATATCCGTTGATGGCCGGAGCGCCGCCAAGGTGGGCGTAGAGCACTTTCGATCCCTTGGGAAAATAACCCTTGCTCACGAGATCGATCATGCCCTGCATGGATTTTCCCTCATAGACCGGATCCGTGATCATGCCTTCAAGACGCGCGCAGAGACGGATTGCTTCCTTCGTCTCCTGCGAGGGGACGCCGTAGACCGGATAGGCATAATCTTCGATCAGGACGACATCGTTCTCATCGAGATCCTTGCCGAGTTCGACCAGCGTCGCGGTGCTCTGCGCGATCTTGAGCACTTGCGCCTTGGTCTGCGCCGGGGTGCAGGATGCGTCGATGCCGATCACCTTGCGCTCGCGGCCGTCCTTGGCGAAGCCGACCAGCATGCCGGCGTGAGTCGAACCGGTGACGGTACAAACGACGATGTAGTCGAAGGCGAAGCCGAGCTCCTTCTCCTGCGCGCGGACCTCCTCGGCAAAGCCGACATAGCCCAGGCCGCCATATTTGTGTACCGAAGCCCCGGCCGGAATTGGATAGGGTTTGCCACCCTTGGCCTTCACATCCGCGATTGCCTGTTCCCAGCTTTCCCTAATCCCGATGTCGAAACCCTCATCGACCATCTGGACATCAGCGCCCATGATCCGGCTCAAAAGGATATTGCCGACGCGATCGTAGACGGCGTCCTCGTGGGGCACCCAGCTTTCCTGCACGAGGCGGCATTTCATGCCGATCTTCGCCGCGACGGCCGCCACCATGCGCGTATGGTTGGATTGGACGCCACCGATCGACACCAGCGTGTCGGCGTTTGAGGCGATCGCGTCCGGGACGATGTATTCGAGCTTGCGCAGTTTATTGCCACCGAAGGCAAGGCCGGAATTGCAATCCTCCCGCTTGGCATAGAGATCGACCTTCCCGCCGAGATGACCACCAAGCCGCTCCAGTTTCTCGATATGGGTCGGCCCGAATGTGAGCGGATAACGTTCGAATTTCTCGAGCATGAGAGTGCCCTCGCTTGTTCCATTCATTGCGGTGTGGTGCGATGAACACTATCAGCTCTGCCGTGAAATGTACTCTCAAAGATCGAGCCCAGAATATCCAAAATATCGCTTCATGGCATTGAAATGTCATATATATTCGAGTCTTAATCCGAATAACGGAAGAATCTTTCATGCGCGCAGCGCTCGACCGGATCGACCTGAAAATGTTGCGCCTGCTCCAGGGCAATGGGCGACTGACCAATGCGGAGCTGGCGCAGTCGGTCGCTGTTAGCCCGGCGACGTGCCACCGCCGGACGCAACGCCTGTTCGATGAAGGCTACATCAGCCATGTCAGGGCGATGGTGACCCCGCAGAAGGTCGACAGAGGCGCGTTGGTGATGGTTGGCGTCGTACTCGACCGTTCGACCCCGGAGAGTTTCGCGGAATTCGAAAAGGCCGTCGCCAAGCTGAAATTCATCCTCGACTGCCATCTGGTGGCAGGCGACTTCGACTATTTTCTGAAGATCAGGGTTGGTGACATGGCGGATTTCAACCGAATCCACGGGGACCAATTGATCGCACTGCCTGGCGTTCGCCAGACGAGAACCTTCTTCGTGATGAAAGAGGTCGTCGACAATGCGCCTCTGGATTTTTGAACGGACGGCTTCGAAGCGTCAAACCATTGCACTCAGCCAGCAGACGCGATCGGCGCTGGATTTTCACTGCAGAACCGTCGGCGACATTGCCCCCTTACGGGGTCTGGCTGCTCTTTTCCTCGAAAAGCTCAAAAAGCGATAATCATTTCAGCCGCTTGTCCGGTTTTGGCGGCTGCTGTCTTGAATCGCCGTTTTCTTCATCCCATTTCGATTCCACGCAGCCGGAATTGGCTGTCTCCAACTGAAGGATTGGGAGAAATGAACACATCTGCATTGATCCGTCCGGCCTGGACGCCGGCGACCATCGCGTTGATGGTGATCGGGTTCATGGTGTTCTGGCCGCTCGGCTTAGCCATGCTCGCCTACATCATCTGGGGCGACCGGCTCGAGGGCTTCAAGCGCGACGTCAACCGCGCCACCGACGGCATCTTCGCCGGTTGCCGCCGCGGTTCCGACAGGGCCGCGCGCTGGGGCCATGGCTCCGCACGCACCGGCAACGTCGCTTTCGACGACTGGCGCGAAAAGGAACTCGAGCGGCTTGCCGAGGAACGCCGCAAGCTCGACGAGATGCTGAGCGAGTTCGATGAATATGCCCGCGAATTGCGCCGCGCCAAGGACCAGGAAGAGTTCGATCGCTTCATGGCCAACCGCAACAAGTCGACGTCGCCCACGACGGGTGGGTCAACTGGCTCGACGACGAACAACAAACGCGGCGGCAACTCCACGCCAGGCCTGCTCGACGAGTAAGGTCCCGTGCCCAGATAGATAATCCAACGGCGTCGCGTTAGCGGCGCCGTTTCTTTTTTGTTCTAGTCGTTTCCCTCGAATCACGTATCGTCCCGGAATGTCCTTCGGCTTCTTCCGCACCCCGACGAAACCCAAGCCCACGCCCGTCGTGGAGCGCGAGCATTGCGTTGCCGGCCGCACGCTGCCGCTCAAGATCGTCGAGAACGACCGGGCGCGGCGCCTGACGCTGCGCATCGATTCCGGCGGCCGTGGTCTGCGCATCACCGTGCCGCCGGGGCTGCGCCGCGGCGAGGTGGAAAAATTCCTCGACCGCCATCAGGACTGGCTGGAGCAAAGGCTGGCCAAGGTACCCAACCGGCCGCAAGTGCGGCCCGGCATCAAGGTACCGGTGCGCGGCGTGCCGCATCGCATCGTCCATGAACCGTCGAAACGCGGAACCGTCACGCTGTCGCGCGACGATCGCGGGCCGCTGATGATCGTGCATGGCGAACGCGTGCATCTGCCGCGCCGCATCGCCGATTTCCTGAAGCGCGAAGCCAAGCGCGAGATCGAAGCGCTGGTGACCAAACACAGTGCGGCGGTCGGCAAGCGCGCCAAGGCGATCCGCTTCAAGGATACGTCGAGCCGCTGGGGATCGTGCACGTCGGATGGCAATCTGTCGTTTTCCTGGCGCATCATGATGGCGCCGCGGCCGGTGATAAACTACCTCGTCGCGCATGAGGTGGCGCATCTCAAGGAGATGAACCACGGCCCGAAATTCTGGAAACTATGCGAGCAGCTTTGCCCGGATACCGAGCGCTGCAAGGATTGGCTCAAGCGCAATGGCGGCGCGCTGCAGGCGATCGCGTTCGAGTGATTGATGCCTGCGCGGATCGAATACCGGCTGATTGGAGCGGGCTGGGCGATGTGCGATGTCACGGTTGGGGACCTTCAGGCGACCGTGTCGGCGTCTTATCTGGGCGATGCCCTCAACGAGCTGCTTGGCGCCACGCTGAACGCGCTGAAAGGCACCAGGTATTCGGTCGCACGCTTCTGTGATGAACCCGGTGAGTATCGCTTCGTACTGGTGCCGGAAGGCGCTTTTGTCAGAGTGCAGATACTGGAATTTTCAGAAATCTGGTCTGACGAGCCAGACGACTTCGGCGAGGTGAAACTTGAAGCCACATGCGGGTTGCGAGAGTTCGCAGAAGCAGTTCTCAGTGCCGCGCGTGAGGTTTTAAACACACATGGCCTCGAAGGTTATAAGGAAAACTGGCGCAAACATGACTTTCCGTTGGAGGCCATGAACAACCTAAGTCGCGCGTTGAGAGGAGGAACACTCCATTGACAGAGTGCGCTTTTGATCAGGGCTTAATTGCTCAATCGTCATTCGCCGCGTTCAACTCCTCCGGCCGCAACCCCTCATCGACATGGCGCGGCCAGGGCAAGAAATCCTTCTCGAAGCCATCGTTGCTGAAATAAGCCAGCGCCCGGTGCGCCTCGGCGCCATTGAAGGCTGCCTTGTCCATCAAATGAGCGATGACCTCATGGGCCTGCGCCAGCTTTTGCCTGAGTTCCGCGACGGTCTTTTCCGGCATGATCTTTGTTCTCCCGCCTCTGTGCCTGAGCAAGTAGCGTTGCGCTCTTATATTAGCAAGGCAGCGCGTTGCGCTCTTACTTAGCAAGGTAGCGCGTTCCGCGCTGGCGGCAAACGGGATGCTTTTTCTCGACTCTTTGGCCGTTTCGTGCCAATCCCGCGCCATGGCGCTCGACATCAAGATATGCGGGTTGAAGACCGACAAGGCACTGGCCGCGGCATTGGCCGGCGGCGCCAGCCATGTCGGCTTCATTTTCTTTGCCAAAAGCCCGCGCTACGTCGAGCCGGCGGAAGCCGGCCGCCTGCGCGAAGCAGCGCGCGGCAAGGCCAAGGCGGTTGCGGTGACGGTCGACGCCGGCGATGCGTTCCTGGACGAGATCGTCGAAAAAATGCAGCCCGACATGCTGCAGCTTCACGGCGCCGAAACACCCGACCGGGTGGCCGATCTGACGGCGCGCTACGGCCTGCCGGTGATCAAGGCGCTGCCGGTCAGCGAGGCTGCCGATCTCGGGCGGGTCAAAGCCTTCATCGGCATTGCCGACCGTTTCCTGTTCGACGCCAAGCCGCCCAAAGGTTCGGAGCTGCCGGGCGGCAACGGTCTTGCCTTCGACTGGCGCATTCTGGCCGGCCTTGACGCCGGCGTCGATTACATGCTTTCCGGTGGGCTCAATGCCGGCAATATCGGCGACGCCCTTCGGCTCGTGAACCCGCCCGGAATAGATGTTTCTTCGGGCGTGGAGAGCGCGCCGGGCGTCAAGGAACCGGCGCTGATCGAACAATTTTTCCGCGCCGTCGGGGCAGCACGCGACAACCGCGCCGCCTGACCACGCTTCAAACCACAGACCAGGAGATCGGCGATGGACAAGCCGGCGATACCGAATTCCTTCCGCACCGGCCCCGACGAGCAGGGCATGTTCGGCATTTTTGGCGGTCGTTTCGTTGCCGAAACGCTGATGCCGCTGATCCTTGAGCTGGAGCGGCACTGGAACGAGGTCAAGAACGACCCGGATTTCAAGGCCGAGCTGACCGATCTCTCGACGCATTACGCCGGGCGGCCTTCGAAGCTCTATTTCGCCGAAGGCCTGACCAGGCATCTTCGTGAGGTGTCCTCGGCGAAGGGCCTCGGCGGCGGCGCAAAGGTCTATTTCAAGCGCGAGGACCTGAACCACACCGGCTCGCACAAGATTAACAACTGCCTCGGCCAGATCCTGCTCGCCAAGCGCATGGGCAAGACGCGGATCATCGCCGAGACCGGCGCCGGCCAGCATGGCGTCGCGTCCGCTACGGTGGCGGCGCGCTTCGGCCTACCCTGTATTGTCTATATGGGCGCGACCGATGTCGCCCGGCAAAGCCCCAACGTCTTTCGCATGAAGCTTCTGGGCGCCGAGGTGCGGCCGGTGACGGCCGGCCACGGCACGCTGAAGGACGCCATGAACGAGGCCCTGCGCGACTGGGTGACCAATGTCGAGGACACCTACTACCTGATCGGCACCGCCGCCGGCCCGCATCCCTATCCGGAGTTGGTGCGCGACTTCCAGTCGGTTATCGGCACGGAGGCGCGCGCCCAGATCCTCGAGCAGGAAGGCCGACTGCCGGACACCATCATCGCTTGTGTCGGCGGCGGTTCCAACGCCCTCGGCCTGTTCCATCCCTTCCTCGATGACAGGCAGGTTCGCATCATCGGCGTCGAAGCCGGCGGCCGCGGCCTCGACGGCATCGAACATTGCGCCTCGATGAATGCCGGCGCGCCCGGCGTGCTGCATGGCAACCGTACCTACCTCCTGCAGAACGCCGACGGCCAGATCATGGACGGCCACTCGATCTCGGCCGGCCTCGACTATCCCGGCGTTGGGCCGGAGCACTCATGGCTGCGCGATTCCGGCCGCGTCGACTATGTGCCGATCCTCGACGACGAGGCGCTGGAGGCGTTCCAGCTGACGACACGCGTCGAGGGCATCATTCCGGCGCTGGAATCGGCCCATGCCATCGCACAGGCGGTGAAGATCGTGCCTGATATGGACAAGGACCAGATCGTCATCGTCAACCTGTCGGGCCGCGGCGACAAGGACGTGCATACGGTGGCCAATATGCTGGGCATGGAGATCTGATCATGGCCACCCGTATCGACCGCCGCATGGCAAAGCTGAAGGCCGAGGGGCGACCGGCACTCGTCACCTATTTCATGGGCGGCGATCCGGACTACGACACGTCCCTGTCGATCATGAAGGCGCTGCCCGGCGCCGGCAGCGACATCATCGAGTTAGGCATGCCGTTTTCCGATCCGATGGCCGACGGCCCGGCGATCCAGGCGGCCGGCCTGCGGGCGCTGAAGGGCGGCCAGACCTTGGTCAAGACGCTGAAGATGGCCTCGGAATTCCGCGCCGGCGACAGTGAAACGCCGATCGTCTTGATGGGCTATTACAATCCGATCTACATCTACGGCGTCGAGCGCTTCCTGAGCGATGCGCTGGCCAGCGGTATAGACGGGCTGATCGTCGTCGACCTGCCGCCTGAGATGGACGAGGAACTTTGTATCCCGGCACTCAAGGCCGGCATCAATTTCATCCGGCTGGCGACGCCGACCACCGACGACAAGCGCCTGCCCAAGGTGCTGCAGAACACCTCCGGCTTCGTCTATTATGTGTCGATGACCGGTATCACCGGTTCGGCGCTGGCCGACACCGGCAAGGTGGCGGCAGCGGTTAAGCGCATCAAGAGCCATACCGACCTGCCGGTCTGCGTCGGCTTCGGCGTCAAGACCGCAGAGCAGGCGCGCACCATCGGCGCGTCGGCCGACGGCGTCGTTGTCGGCACCGCGATTGTCAATGCCGTCGCCAACGTGCTCGGGCCGAAGGGCGAAAAGACCGCCGATCCGGCCGAGGCCGTCGCCACGCTGGTCAGCGGGCTTTCGCAAGGGGTTCGCGCGGCTCGCCTTGCTGCGGCCGAATAATCTTCCTACGTCTTCTTAAGGGACAGGAGCCGAAGCGATGAACTGGATCACCAATTACGTCCGTCCGAAGATCAATTCGATGCTCGGCCGCCGCACCGACATGCCGGAAAACCTGTGGATCAAGGATCCCGAGACCGGCGAAATGGTGTTCCACAAGGATCTGGAGCAGAACCAGTTCGTCATCCCGTCCTCCGGCCACCACATGAAGATCTCGGCCAAGGAACGGCTGAAATTCTTCCTCGACGACGGCAAATACGAGACACTGGAAAACCCCAAGGTGGTGCAGGATCCACTGAAGTTCCGCGACGAGAAGCGCTATGTGGACCGGCTGAAGGATGCCAAGGCCAAGACCGGCCTGGAAGATGCCATCATCAATGCGCTGGGTACGGTCGAAGGCCTGCCGGTGGTGGTGACGGTGCAGGATTTTGCCTTCATGGGCGGCTCGCTCGGCATGGCGGCCGGCGACGCCATCGTGCATGGTTTCGAGGTCGCCTTGCAGCGCAAGCGGCCGCTGATCCTGTTTGCGGCCTCCGGCGGCGCCCGAATGCAGGAAGGCATCCTGTCGCTGATGCAGCTGCCACGGACCACGATCGGCGTTGACAGGCTGAAGGAGGCCAGCCTCCCCTATATCGTCGTCCTGACCAACCCGACAACCGGCGGCGTCACCGCCTCCTACGCCATGCTGGGCGACGTGCATATTGCCGAGCCCGGCGCCCTGATCGGCTTTGCCGGACCGCGCGTCATCGAGCAGACCATCCGCGAAAAGCTGCCCGACGGCTTCCAGCGCGCCGAATATCTGATGGAACACGGCATGGTCGACATGGTGGTGTCGCGGCTGGAGATGCGCCAGACGGTTGCGCGGCTGCTGAGAATGCTGCTCAAGCTGCCGGAAGAGCAAAACCCGCGGGAGCCGGAAATCCTGCCGCCGGTGGCGATACCGGCCGAAGCCCGGCCGCAAACCTGACGCGACATCACGCGGCGCGAGCGGCTGTTGTGTGCCGTTGTGCGCGCGCGTAGGATTCCTTCATGACCACGCTTGCCGCCGACCGCGAAATCGAAAGCCTGATGGCGCTTCACCCGAAGGGCTTCGACCTTTCGCTCGACCGCATTTCGCGGCTGCTCGAGCGGCTCGGCAATCCGCAGGACCAGCTGCCGCCGGTCATCCACATCGCCGGCACCAACGGCAAGGGCTCCTGTGCTGCTTTTTCACGGGCGCTGCTCGAAGCCGCCGGCTACCGCGTCCACGTCCACACCTCGCCACATCTGGTGAACTGGCACGAGCGCTACCGGCTGGCCGCAGATGCCGGCGGCAGGCTGGTGGACGACAAGGTCTTCGTCGAAGCCATCGCCCGCGTCGCCAAAGCCAATCAAGGCCAGAAGATCACCGTCTTCGAAATCCTCACCGCCGTCACCTTCCTGCTGTTTTCCGAACATCCGGCCGATGCCGTCATCCTCGAGGTTGGCCTTGGCGGCCGCTTCGACGCCACCAATGTCATCGCCGAGCCGGCCGTGTCGGTGATCATGCCGGTGTCGCTCGACCACGAAGCCTATCTCGGCGACCGCGTCGAGCTGATCGCCGCCGAAAAGGCCGGCATCATCAAGCGCGGATGCCCGGTCGTCATCGGCGCGCAGGAAAGCGAGACGGCGCAGCAGGTGCTCATCGAAACCGCCGAGCGGCTCGACTGCCCCGCCTTCGTCTATGGCCAGGATTTCCTTGCCTATGAGGAAAACGGCCGCATGGTCTATCAGGACGAAGACGGATTGATGGACCTGCCGCCGCCGCGCCTGCCGGGGCGCCATCAATTCGCCAATGCGGCGGCGGCGATCGCGGCGGTCAAGGCGGCGGGCTTCGAGATCAGCCACCGCGCTGCCGAGAAGGCGATGGCGAATGTTGCCTGGCCGGGCCGCATGCAAAAGCTGCCGCAAGGACGGCTGAGCGAACTGGCGCCGAAGGGCGCCGACATCTGGCTCGACGGCGGCCACAATCCCGGCGCTGGCGTGGTCGTCGCCGAGGCGCTGGCCGAGCAGGAGGAAAAGAACCCACGTCCGCTGTTCCTGATCTCGGGCATGATCAACACCAAGGACCAGAGCGGCTATTTCCGCGCCTTCAAAGGGCTGGTCCGGCATGTCTACACCGTGCCGGTGAGCCTGAGCGACGCGGGCGTGCCGAACGACGAGCTGGCGACCCGCGCCATTGAGGCCGGCCTGTCGGCCGAACCGGTCAGTTCCGTCGCCAATGCGCTGATGCTGCTGCGCGACACATGGGACGGACCGCCGCCGCGCATCCTGATTGGCGGGTCACTTTACCTGGCCGGCGCGGTATTGGCCGAAAACGGCACGCCGCCGGTTTGAGGCGTGCTTCAGCCGGGCCACGGTGACGCCACATTTATCAGACCACCGCGAGGAGCCAATCATGATCAAGGTAAAGCAGCTCGCTCACGTTTGCATTTTCGCGAATGACCTGGAGATGACGCGAAGCTTCTATCGGGACGTCCTCGGCATGGACACCCAGTTCAATTTCCTGCGCGACGGGAAGATTTTCGGCTTCTACCTCAATTGCGGCAGCCGTAGCCATGTCGAGGTGTTCCAGAAAGACGGCGCCAGCTATGGCGACTTGAACCAGATCAACCACTTCTGCCTCGAAGTGGAAAACATCGACGCCGCGATCGCCCATCTGAGGTCAAAGGGCGTTGATGTCACTTCAAAGAAACGCGCGTGCGATGACACCTACCAGGCTTGGATCCGCGACCCCAACGGCGTGAAGATCGAACTGTTTGAATATACTGAGAAAAGCGCACAATTCGTCGGTGGCGATCGTATCGCGGATTGGTGATCGCGCCTCGCCGGGACAATTGTAGCGGCGCAGCCGATGGTAGGTGGACTACCTCAGCTCGACCTCGATGAAGGCGAATTCGCCATCGTTTGCGCTGATGACGTCATGTTCGACGCCCTCGTTGCGGAAATACGGCGTGCCCTTCTTCATCTCGGCAAAGGATTCGCCATCCTTGGTCAGGAGCTTCACCTTGCCGTCGGTCAACGGCACGATCACATAGTCGTGGCCATGGCGATGCCAGCCGGTGTTGTCTCCCGGGGCGAAGCGGTATTCGGTGACGATGACGCGCTCATTGTCGATGAAGACGGTGGCCTTGGCGGATCCGGTCATATCGCTTCTCCTTTGAATTCAGAAGAGAAGAATACCGGGCGGCAAGCCGCGAGTGCCAGAGCGGCCCACCAATGACGCCAGCAAAAGAAGGCCCGGCGCGAGGCCGGGCTTTTCTGCAAAATTTTGATCGGATCAGGCGAGGCTGCCGTTGATCCAGTGCGACAATGCCGTTTTCGGCGCAGCACCGACCTTCATGTCGGCGACTTCACCGCCCTTGAAAATCATCAGCGTCGGGATCGAGCGTACGCCGAACTGCGCGGCCAGCTCAGGATTCTCGTCTATGTTGAGCTTGGCGATCTTTATCTTGCTGCCGAGTTCGATGGCGATGTCCTCGAGCGCCGGGGCGATCATCTTGCACGGGCCGCACCATTCCGCCCAGAAATCGACCACGACCGGCTCCTTGGCGTTGAGCACGTCGGCCTGGAAATTGCTCTTGTCGACCTTGACGGTGGCCATGCTGAGATCCTTTCGATTTGTTCGTCGCACCAAATGTGGTGGTGATCGCGTCCGTCTTCAAGCAAGTGTTGTGTCACGCTCCCGTGAGTCTAGCAAGCGCATCGTCCATGGCCGCCGCCGGCAGCTCGATCAGCCGCGGCACCTCGGTGAACAGCAGCGCCGCCGAGACCTCGCGTCCCGGATAGAGCGGCTGAAGCAGCGCGCGATAAAGTGCGAGTTGCAGAACATAGGCTTGCGGCACTTCGGCGAGCGTAGCTGGCGCTGGCCGATTGGTCTTGTAGTCGACGATCGAAACCTTGTCCGGCGTTGCTGCCAACCGGTCGATCTTGCCGGAAATCGAGCGCAGTTTGCCCCATACCTCCAGGCTGCCCATGATGGCGACTTCGGCGCGCGAGTTTGGCGCAAACAGCGGCGCGAAGCGGCTGTCGGCAAGAATTCTGAAAACGCCAGCCACGGCCTTGTCGTGCTCGTCGTCGGGCCATTCCGCGCCGGCTCTTGCCAGATAGCGTTCGGCGGCATCCCGGCGTTTTCCCTCGGCGATGCCGGGCAGCATCTGCAGCAATTTGTGCAGCGCCAGCCCGCGCATGACGGCAAAGCCGGGCTCGGCGTCGGCATCCAGTACCGGCGAACGCGTGTCGGCCACCGCTTGCCGCGCCTCATCGATCAGCACCGAGGCGCCGGACGGTGAGAGCGGCCGCGGCAATTCCTCGAAGGGCGGCAGAGGCCGGAACAGGGTTTCAGGCAGTGGTGCAAAGCGTTCCGCCTGTCGTGCCTCATTCACTGCCGCCAGTGGCATGGGCGGCAGTTTCGTCACCTGGAAACGATGCACGGTCTCGCCAGTGGCGGGATGCCGGCGTTCTTCGCTCTCCGCGGCACCGACCAGTGCGCGGCTGACGATCGAATGCCAGGTGCCGGTATTCGGCGCCCGCTTGCCATGGTAGCCGCAGACGATCAGCCGATCCTCGGCGCGGGTCATGCCGACATAGAGCAGCCGGCGGTATTCGTCGTCGGCGAGCTCGCGGGCGCGGGCCGATGCGGAGCGTGAAAACCCATTGGCGACATCGCTGGCCGAACGCCAGAGATAGCCCTTGCCCTCCCAGCAGTCGCCCGAGCCTTCGAACGGCATCAATCTCGGCAGATGCTGGTCGCTGAACGGCGCGGAGCCACCATCGACAAGGAATACCACCGGCGCTTCCAGGCCTTTGGCGGCATGCACGGTCATGACGCGAACCTCGTCGCGGGTCTGGTCCATTTCGCGCTTGATCTCGGGGCCGGCGTTTTCCAGCGTCGACAGGAAGGATTCCAGCCCTGGCAGGCCGGTTCGCTCCTCGGCCAGGCAGAAATTCAGGAATTCGTCGAGGATATCGCCGGCCTCCGGACCGAGCCGCGCGATCATCTTCTTGCGCAGGCCGTCGCGGGCGAGAGCTGCGGCATAGAGTTCGAACACCGGCTTGAATGCGGCCTCATTCGACCATGTGTCGAGCCGGCTGACGACGGCGGCCAACGCCTCGCTTTCGCCGGCATGCCGGCGCAGCGAGGCGATCAGCGAGACGCCCGACGGCCTCTCCGCAGCAAGCGCGAAAAGCTGCTCTTCCGAGACATCGAAGATCGGGCTGCGCAGCACGGCGGCCAGTGACAGATCGTCCTCGGGCTGGATGAGAAAATGACCGAGTGCGATCAGGTCCTTCACCGCGACGTGGCCGGGCAGGCTGAGCCGGTCGGCGCCGGCCACCGGAATGTCGCGGCGCTTCAGCGCCCGCGTCAGCGCATGGACGAAGCGATCGCGCTTGCGCACCAGCACCAGCACGTCGCCGGGGCGGAGTTTCTTGCCGCGGCCTTCGATGACCTCACCGTTGCCGATCCAGCTGGCAATCGTTGCGGCGACGTTTTCAGCGACGCGGACTGCCGGCGCGTGGGCATGGTCGACCGCTTGCGTCCAATCGTCTGGTTCGTCGACGACGTCGGCGCCGATCGACGGCCAGACCTCGACATGACCCGGCGCATCGGTGCGGATCGCCTTGTGGTCGAGCGGATCAGGATCGTGGCTGATGCCGCGCCGCACGTTCGGGTCGGCAAAGACCCGGTCGACGGCGGCAAGAACATCTTCGGTCGAGCGGAACGACCAGGTCAGCTTGAGATCGGCGAAGGCGGCGGCGGCGGATCTAACTTTGCCGGCAAACAAAAGCCGGCTGTCGGCAAAGGAATCCGGGGCGGCTCCCTGGAAGGAATAGATCGACTGCTTTTCGTCGCCGACAGCAAAGATGGTGCGGTGGACCGCGTCGCGTGCGCCGAGCCCGGCAAAGAACTCCTCTGCCAGCCGCTTGACCACCTCCCACTGGTCGGGACTGGTGTCCTGCGCCTCGTCGAGCAGGATGTGGTCGATGCCCTGGTCGAGCTTGTACTGCACCCAAGGGCCGGCATCGGGCCGTGCCAAAAGGTTGACCGTACGGGTGATCAGGTCGTTAAAGTCGAGGAAGCCGCGGGCGCGCTTCAATTGCTCGTAACGGGCGATCAGCCAGTCGGCGATGGTCAGCGCCGCACGCGTGCCTTCCAGCATCCTGAACAAGGCCAGCCGGTCGGAGATTTCGAGAATGGCGTCGACCGCCGCCAGATAACGTTCGGCAAGATCGGGCAGCCGGTCAAGCAATGCCCTTTTAAATGTCTTTGCCGGATCGTAAGGCTCGCCGTCGGCCCTCAGGAAAGCCTTGGAGAGCAAATTCAGGCGACGTACCGGATCCTCCTCGGCGAAGGCAAGGCGGGCGTATGGCAGCAGATTGTTCAGCACGATGCGCGCATCGGCGGCCTCGGCCGCCCGTGAAAAGGTGACGAGATAATCCGGCAGGAAGCCGGGCAGCGGCCAGACCGAGGCGGCTATACCTTCGGCCGTCTGGCCGGCGCGGAAATGGAACTCGTCGAACAGCGCCTGAAACCCATCGCCGCCGGCCGCGGCGATGAACGCACGCAAACCATCGCGCTTGCGCACGATCTCGGCCAGCAGTGCGTCGAGCCCATGCTCGCCGCCGCGCTCCAGCACGGTGGCGAAGGCCTCGGACAATGCCGCATCGCCTGCAACGCCGCCCGAAATCATGTCGCGGCGGGCGGCGGCAAACAGCGAAGCCTCCATTTGCGGATCGAGCATTTCGAAATGCGCAGGGATATTGGCTTCCAGCGGGAACTGATGCAGCACCGATTCGCAGAAGGCGTGGATGGTCTGGATCTTCAGCCCGCCGGGTGTTTCCAGCGCCTCGGCAAACAACCGCCGCGCCCGGCGCATGGTTTCGCGGTCGGGCTGGCGGCCGTCCAGCGCCTCTATCCGTGTCGAGAGCTCGGCATCGCCCAGGGCCGTCCATTGCGACAGGGTCGAAAACACCCGGTTCGACATGTTGGCGGCGGCGGCACGCGTATAGGTCAGGCACAGGATCTTGGACGGATCGGTGCCGCGCAGCAACAGCCGGATAACGCGCTGGGCGAGTACATGGGTCTTGCCGGATCCGGCATTGGCCGACACCCATGCGGAATTGCGCGGATCGGAGGCGCTTGCCTGACTGGCGGCAGTGTCGCTTGGAATGGGATAGGCCTTTTTCATGCCTCCCCTCCCTCGTCATCGGCGTCGCCGCCGGCGGACCATTCGAGCACGCGGGCGAGATGGTCGTAGTCGCCGTCGGTCTCGCCCTCGCGGAACGGCAGCGCCCGCGACAGATAGCCGGTCGCCGGGTCGGCGTAGTGGATCAGCAGTTTTTCCAGCCGCGCCCACGCTTCTTCGGCGAGATCGGCGGCGGTTCGCGGCTTGCGGTTGTATTCGAGGATGGATTCCTCGAACACTTCGCCATTCGGCCTCAGCCGCACGAAGGCCAGTTGAGACGGCTCGCAAGCGCCAAGCTCCTTGAAAGCGCCGCGCCTGAGCAGCGCGCCCTCCAGTGCCAGTTGCGGCGCGAGCAGCGTGTGCGCCTGTGCTTTGGATGGCGAGGAGCCGGTCTTGTAATCGAGGATGTCGGCCATGCCGCCGGCCAGCAGATCGATGCGATCGGCATAGCCGGACAGGGTCACACCGGATCGGCCGACACCGGTCTTTTCGGCGCGTTCCTCGGCGTGCCGCCGTGCCACGGCTGCGGCCCGGCCGCGCTCCCATTCGATGATGCCGGCGGCAAGCTTTTCGAAGCGTGGCCACCACACCGCCTCGACATCGGCGGGCAGGGCCGCGCCTGCAAAGCAGGAGCGGCCTGCGGCGATGAGCCCGACCAGCGCCTCCGGCGCGCACGGGTCGGCCACCGTCGCTGAGAAGAGGTGCAGAACGGCGTGAAACAGCGTGCCACGCTCGGCAGCGCCCGGATCGCGAATGACCGGATCGAGCGGCATCAGGCCGAGTATCCTTCTGGCATAGACCGCATAGGGATCGCGACGCAGCGTTTCGATCTCGGTGACCGAGAAGTGGTGCGGCCGTGCGGCGATCGGCGGTTTCGGCTGCGGCCGCGGCGCAAAGTCCTGCTTTTCGCCGGCATCGAGCACACGCGCCCAGGCAAGCAGTTCATCGCCGCGCCGGCGAAGTGCAGCAGCGTGGTCCTCGCCAACGAATGTAAGGATGCGCTGCAGCCAGCGCGAAGGTACCGACGGTGCGTCGCCGGAGCGGCCGGAGCGAGCCAGCACCACTTTTTTGGCGCCCATGGCCATCTGGAAATCATGGGCGGCAAGGCCGATGCGCCGCTCGGGCGGTTCAAGATCGATGCCGGTCTTCATCAGCCGCGACATGAAGCGGTCGCTCTCCGGCTTGCGCGGCCACACGCCTTCGTTGAGCCCGCCGACGACCAGCGTGTCGACATCCTGAAGCCGCGCTTCCAGCACACCCCAGATTGCGATGTTCCTGTCGGTGCCCTGCGCCGGCTTGACCGTCTCGGGCGCGATCAGCGCCTCCATCACGTCAGGCCATTCGTCAGCGGCGAAGGAGAACGACACCGAGGCCGCGACCAGCCCGCGCAAGAGCTCGGCGAGCTTTTCGCCGGCATCGCCCGCATAGAGTTCGCTCAGGCTGCCGTCAGCGGCGCGGCCGAGACTTTCGAGCGCAACGACGCTGGCGCGCACAAGGGTGGCAAGATCGGCATTCTCGTCGCCGCGAAAAGCAACCAGCGGCGCCAGCGCGGCCGTTAGCCGGATCAGCAGGTCGCGCGCCTGTTCGATGCGCCTGACCGAAAGCCGCGGCCACCAGAAGGGTGGGCGGCGATTGCCGCCGCCGTCGAATTCGAGGAGCCGGGTGTCGAAGAGCTGCGGCAGCGACGCCACGTCCGGACGCCCTGTGCCGCCGCGCAGCCCCACGAGTTCGACGATTTCGGCCGCATAGCGCACGCTTGCCCGCTCCAGGCCGAGGCCAAGCAGGGGATGCTTGAGCAGCGACAGCAGGGCGATGGGGTCGCCCGGGCGGAAGGCTGCCTGAAGCGCCAGCCTGAGCAGGCTGGCGGCTGGTGTGTTGATCAGCGGCGTGCCGCCGGAATCGTCGGCGGCAACGCCGAAGCGCAGCAGCTCGACTGAGACGCGCCGCGCCAGAGCGCGGTCGCCGGTGACGAGTGCGGCGCGCTGGCCGGGCCGTTCGACGGCCTGTTTGAGCGCGACGGCGATCGCCACGGCTTCGTCGCGTTCGCTGGCGGCTTCGAGAAGCGTCACATCGGCGAAGGCCTCGGCAATATCGCCGGCCCTAAAGCGGGCGCGCGTCTCGGCCCAGAGCTCGGTGGTCTCCGCCGGGCGCAGCGCTTCGCCGACAAGTGCGGCGCGCAGCGCAAGCGGTCGCGGCGCAACAGCAATCTCCTCGACATCGGCGCGCGGCACGCCGATCTTGCCGATCAACTTTGCCAGGCCGTATTGCGGGTGGCCAAGCACGGCTGGGCGCGCGCCCGGTGTGGTGATCGCGGCAAAGGACGGCTCGTCCAACGCCCGGTCGAGCCCGGGCAGCACAACGGCGCCATTGGGCAGACCGGCGATCACGGCAAGCAGCTCGGCCGTGGCGGGAATGGAGCCGGTGGAACCGGCGGCGATCACCGGTCCGGCTGGCGGATTACGCTTCAGCCGCGCCGCCTCCAGCCTTATCAGGGCATTACGATGCGCAGCCGGATTGGAACGATGGCGTTCCTCGAGCAGGTTCGGCCAGTTCTCCGTCACGATGGTCAGGAAGTCGAGTGTCACCTGCCACCAGCCTGCAAGATTGCCGGTTACAAGGTCGGCGAGCCTTGCCCAATCCGTGCCTTCGGTGTCGATCTCATCCATCAGGCGTGCAAGGTCGCGCGCCAGCCAGATGGCGTCGGCGGCGGAGGCCGGTATGACGATCTCCTCGTCGAACAATGCCGCGACATGTGCCGGCAGGCGGCGTTTCCACGCCCGCACCAGCGGCGCAAGCAGCAGAAGACGCTCGACCGCGGCGATCGGCGGCGCAAGGTCGATGGCGACCGAAGCTCCTGCCTCGAAGGCGGCTTCATCTTCATCGAACTCACCAAGCGGGCGGATGACCGGCAGGATCGCCGAGCGGCTTCCCGAGCGCGAGAGAGCATCGACGAAGACGCCGCGAAGCGCCCGCGCCGCACGGCGCGTCGGCACATAGATGGTGAGATCGGCCAGCGCCAGCGGATCGCCGTCATAGGCGAAGCCGGGAACCAAGCGCCCCGCAAGCAGCGCCTCGGCCAGCGTCGGCAGGAACGGCGCTCCGGGCGGGATCGAGAAAACGCGGCGGGAGCCGCTCATTTCGACTCGGTAAGAGCGCCGGGTGCCTCAGCAACAGCATTGGGCGTGCCGGCAAGCGCGGCGGCGACCGCTGCTTCCGCCCGCGGGATCGCGTCAGGTGTGCCGACAGTAATCCAGTGACCCTGCATTTTCATGCCGAACAAGCGGCCGGCGGCGATTGCCGCATCGAAATAGGCGTTGAGAGAGTGTGGACCGGCCGGCGCATCCTTGAAGATGCACGGATGGACGATTGCGGCGCCGGCATAGATCAGGCCGGCCGGATCGTTGTTCGCACGCCGCAAGGCGCCGTCCGGCGCCACCAGGAAATCGGTGCCGCCGCTATGTCCGGTTGCCGACTGGAGATCCGCAAGCATCAGCAGAATGTCCATTGTCGCGCCCTCCCATGCAAGGGCAAGACGCCTGAGATTGGAAACGCCGCTGTCGATCCAGAAGGTGTCGGCGTTGAGCACATAGAAGGGCGCCCCTAACCTGGGCAATGCCTTGACGATACCACCGGCGGAGTCAAGCAAGCCCCTACTCTCATCCGAGATGACGATTCTCGGCGCACTGCGGCGGGCTACATGGTCCACGATCTGTTGCGGGAGGTAATGGACGTTGACGACGGCCTTGGCGACGCCGGCTTCGGCTAGGCAGTCCAGCCCCCAGTCGAGCAATGTCTTGCCGGCGACCTTGACCAGCGGCTTCGGCATGGTGTCGGTGATCGGCCGCATGCGCTTGCCGAGCCCGGCGGCGAGCACCATGGCGGTCGTCGGCATCGGCTGCTCATCCGACGCCTTCGGGCCCAAATCCTTAGCCGTCAAATCGAGCGTTCCTCCAGCAAGCCGTGGGCGATGTAGAAATCCTGCAGCCCGGCCAGCGCCGGATGCGCCAGTGCCCGGCGAAGATAGTCGCGGATGCGCGGCAGATGCTTCAGATAATAAGGCTTGCCGTCGCGTTTTTCGAGCCGCACGAAGATGCCGAGGATCTTGGAATTGCGCTGTGCGGCCATGATTGCATAGGTTTCGCGGAATTCGTTCTCATCGAAGGCACCGGCAGCGCGTCGCGCGGCGATGTAGGCGGCGAGCGTGTGCTTTTCGATTTCGGGTGAGATAGTGACGCGCGCGTCCATGGCGAGCGAGGCGACGTCGTAGGCGGACGGCCCGATCAGCGCGTCCTGGACATCGACGACGCCGAGGCGATCGTGACCGGAACGGTCAGCGCGCCAGATCAGGTTGGGTGAATGGAAATCGCGCAGCATCAGCGTGTATTCGCGCCCCTCCAGCCGATCGAGCACCGCACTCCATTCGCTGCGGTAACCGGCGCGCAGCGCCTCTCTAGGCGGAGCGCCTGATATCGCCGGGACATACCAGTCGACCAACAATTCGGCCTCGATCATCATGGCGTCGCGGTCGAAAGGCGGCACCTCGTGGAAGACGCCGGGGCCGGCCTGCATGCGGGTCGGCCATGTTTTGCCGTGCATCATGGCAAGCAGTTCGGCCGCCGCAGCGTAGCGCTCGGCCACCGGCTGGCCGCGCTTGTCGAGAAACCCTTGGGAACCGAGATGCTCCAGCAGGAGAAAACCCTGCTCGAGATCCTGGGCATGGATTTCCGGGACGCTGACGCCGCCGGCCCGCAAGGCCCGGTCGATGGCGACGAACGCCGAAACGGATTGCGCGGTGTGGGCGATCTCGGCATAGGGTTTGCCGTCGCGGACTGGCGGTCCGAGCACCAGCCTTGGCGAGTTCATCAGCACGCGCGGCGGAAATCCGGCGAGCGTGACGATCTCGTAGGAGCGAGCCGAGGCATCACCGATGAAATGTCGTCGCTGCGCTTCGCCCCAACCGGCCTGCCCGAGAAAATCGCGCATTGCCAGCGATCGCGCCGCGCGCTCGAAGGCGGCGCCCTCTCCCGATAGTCTCGCCAGTCGGCCGTCGCCCTGCTGGAGAAGTTCGACCAGCACCGAGGTTTTCGGCAGATATGCCTCTGCCCGCTCCGGCCATTCGACCAGCGCGGCGCCTTGCGTCAGCGCCTCGTCGAAGCCCAGCTCGTCCAGCTCGGATGCCGTGCCCAAGCGGTAGAGATCGAAATGATGAACCGGCACACGCGTGTCGTAGCTCTGGACCAGCGTGAAGGTCGGGCTCGGCACGTCGAGTCCGGCATCGTCGGCCAGTGCCCTGATCAGCGCCCGTGCCAAGGTCGATTTGCCCGCGCCGAGATCGCCCTTGAGGGCGAGCACATCGCCAATGCGCAGCGACATGGCGAGATCCTCGCCGAACCTTGCCGTCGCAGCCTCGTCGGCGAGAAAACGCTCCAGCACCAATACCGCCATCGAACGCGCTACTCGGCCGCCGCGCGGATGCCGGACGGCGTGTCGGGAAAGGCGCAAACAACCGTGGTGCCCTTATCCCTGCCGGTCTCGATGCGGACGCTGCCGCCATGCAGTTCGACAAAGCTCTTGACGATCGACAGGCCGAGCCCGGCGCCACGGCGGCGGCCGCCATTGGTGCGCGGCTCGAAGCGCCGGAACACTGAGTCAAGCAGGTCCGGCGGCATGCCGGGGCCGTCATCGTGAACGGAAAATTCCACGCCGTCGGCAAGTTGGCGGCAGGCGAGCGTTATGGTGCTCGCCTCCGGCGCGTAATTGGCGGCATTGCTGAGCAGATTGTAGAGGATCTGGCGGACGCGGATCTCGTCGCCGTGGAAGGTTTTCGGCGCTGCCGCCGCGTCGATCCTAAGCTTGATCGCATGTTCCTCCAGCCGGTCGGCGACCAGTTCGGCGGCAGCCGTAATGGTTCGATCGATGTGAACTTCGGAAATGTCGAGTTCCATGATGCCGGCATCCACCGTCGCCAGGTCGAGGATGTCGTTGACGATGGTGAGCAGGACCGAGGAGGACGAGCCGACATGCCCGATATATTCGCGTTGCTTCTGGTTCAGCGGACCAGTCGACGCCAGTGAAAGAAGCTCGGTAAAGCCGATGATGTTGGTGAGTGGCGAGCGCAGCTCATAGGAGACGTGCTGCACGAATTCGTTCTTGATCTGGTCGGACTTTTGCAGCGCCTCATTCTTGTCCTTCAGCGCCCGCTCGACATTGACGCTGTCGGTAACGTCGACGAAGGTCATCATCACCTGGCCGTTGGGCAAAGGGATGACGGCGTAGCGCAAAACGGTGCCGTTGTTCAATTCGGTTTGGCCGTGGCGGTCGCGGCGCTCGTCGTCGAAGCCGGTGATGGCGGCAACGAACCCGCCCCACGGACTGTCGACGGCACGGCGGTCGCAAAGGTCGCGGATCGTCGAGACATGGACGTTGGGTTTTGAGGCATCGGCATCCAGCCCCCACAATGCCGCGAACGCCGGGTTCGACAATCTCAGCCTGCCGTCGGGGCCGAACACAGCGACGCCTTCGGCGAGGTTGTCGAGCGTCTCGCCCTGGACCCGGACGGCGGTCTGGTAGCGGCTTTCAAGGTCCATCTTCTCGGTCAGGTTCTCGAACACCCAGGTGACGCCGCCCTTGGGCTGCGGATTGGCGACGACGCGAATGGTCTTGCCGTCCGGCAGATGCCACCAATGCTCCTGCGATTCAACCGCGCGGTAAGCGCCGAGCAGGCTCTCTTTCCAGCGCCGCCATTCGGGCTGCTCGGCGATCTTGCCTTCGCTGCGCAGGCGGTCGAGCAGTAAGGCGTTGTCCGGCGCGCTGTGCAGGAAGCCGCTGTCGAGGCCCCATAGTTTCTGGAACGCCTGATTGAAAAACCGCAATTTCTCGTCGGTGTCGAAAATCGCCACGGCGGTGTTGAGCTGATCGAGCGTGTCGGCGTGGCTCTGCATGGTCCGCTCATATTCGGCGCGAATGGCCTCGATAGCGCTGATGTCGCAGGCAAGACCAGCCGAACCATCCGCTCCGGCAAAATCGGTCACGGCAAACATACGGCGGTCGCCTTCGATGACCGTGGAGAGCGTCTGTTCAAAGACCGCGCGCGACTTGTGCTGCGCAGCGATCGTGTCGCGCGCCTGGCCGCCGAGGAATTCCTTGCCATCGCGGACCGCCGCTTCGGCATTCTCGGCCTCGACCGCTTCGGCATAGGCGCGGTTGACCCATTTCAGCCGCCCGTCGACAGTACGCAGCCATGACGGCATCTTGAGCGCATCCAGAAGACCGATCAGCGTCTCATGGTCGGCGGCTAAGCGCTGGTTCTCGATCTTCAGCCTGGCCTGGCTTCGCTGTGTCTCCGAAAGCGAGACGAAGCGAACCAGCACATGCGCCGCACTCTTGCGGCCGTGAACCTCGAGCGGCTGGCCGGCCTGCGATTCGATGACAAGATCGAACGGCTTTGCCTTGTCCCGCAGTGCCGCGACGGCATGTTCGAGTGCGGCCGCCGAACGCGGCATCAGCCAGCGGCCGAAAGCCAGGAAGGCCGCCCGGTCCTCCGGCGCGCCGCTCTCGATCGGCAATGTCCCGACAAGCTCGGGCTTCTTGTTCTCGGCCGCCCATACCACCACGCGCTGATCGCGGGAATGGAGCAGCGCCTCCGAGCGCTGCAGCGCGGCATTGACGTCGGCGATACGGGTCCTGAGCTCGGCATTTTCCGCCGCGGTGCGCGCCCGTTCGCGGATCAGAAAGATGGCCGACAGCAATGCCGCCCCCATGACGCCGACGAACATCGCGAGTTGCATGACCTCGACCGTGCTGACCGACAGCCCGGCCTTTTGCGCCACGCGGGTTTGGGCATGTGCAGTAAAGCCAAGCAGCGGACCAACCAGCGCGGAAGAAGCAAGCAGCACCCCGACACGGCTGCCGGCGCGCCATAGAAGGCTGCCGCCTCTGGCAGCGGAGCCCGTGATCGAATCGTTATGGCCGCCGGAAACGGCCTGTCCCGCGCAAGGCGGGTTATCCCCCGGCATGTCTTGGTCCTCTTCGCCGCCTGAATGCAAGACCGCCCTGATGCGTGCGCCCGGGCCTCGTCCCCGGACCGCGAATCAGCACCATAGCGCTTGCGCGAATCGGCGTGAAGAATCAATCAGCGCAAAAATAAAGCCGGGCGAAAAGTCAATCGCCCGGCTTCAATATCTAGTGGCAAGTTTCGCCGTGGTTAATAGCGGTAGTGTTCCGGCTTGAACGGTCCCTGCGGAGTGACGCCGATATAGGCGGCCTGTTCGCCGGACAGTTCGGTCAGGCGGGCACCGAGCTTGTCGAGATGCAGGCGCGCGACCTTTTCGTCGAGATGCTTCGGCAGGACATAGACCTGGTTCTCGTACTGGCCGGGCTTGGTGTACAGCTCGATCTGGGCCAACACCTGGTTGGTGAAGGACGCCGACATGACGAAGCTCGGGTGGCCGGTTGCGTTGCCGAGGTTGAGCAGGCGGCCTTCCGACAAAAGGATCATCCGCTTGCCGTCCGGGAAGGTGATCATATCCACCTGAGGCTTGATGTTGGTCCATTTCAGGTTGCGCAGCGAGGCCACCTGGATCTCGTTGTCGAAGTGACCGATGTTGCCGACGATCACCATGTCCTTCATCAGGCGCATGTGGTCGAGGGTAACGACGTCCTTGTTGCCGGTGGTGGTGATGACGATGTCGGCCGTCGGCGCTGCGTCTTCGAGCGTGACCACCTCGAAACCGTCCATCGCCGCCTGCAGCGCGCAGATCGGATCGACCTCGGTGACCTTGACGCGGGCGCCGGCGCCCTTGAGCGAAGCCGACGAGCCTTTGCCGACGTCGCCATAGCCGCAGACAACCGCGACCTTGCCGGCCATCATCGTGTCGGTGCCGCGGCGAATGCCGTCGACAAGCGATTCCTTGCAGCCATATTTGTTGTCGAATTTCGACTTGGTGACGGAATCATTGACGTTGATCGCCGGGAACGGCAGCAGGCCTTTTTTCTGCAACTGATAGAGCCGGTTGACACCGGTCGTCGTTTCTTCGGTGACGCCGCGGATCGCTTCCTTCTGTTTGGTGAAGAAGCCGGGCGATGCCTGCATGCGCTTCTTGATCTGGGCAAACAGGATCTCTTCCTCTTCGCTGCCCGGATTGGACAGCACATCCTCGCCGGCCTCGGCGCGGGCGCCGATCAGGATGTACATGGTGGCATCGCCACCGTCGTCGAGGATCATGTTGGAGGTGCCGCCATCGGCCCACTGGAAGATCTTGTCGGTGTAGACCCAATAATCCTCCAGCGTCTCGCCCTTGACGGCAAACACCGGAATTCCGGCCTCGGCAATGGCCGCGGCAGCGTGGTCCTGGGTCGAAAAGATATTGCAGGAAGCCCAGCGGATATCGGCGCCGAGCGCCTTAAGCGTTTCGATCAGCACCGCCGTCTGGATAGTCATGTGCAGCGAGCCGGTGATGCGCGCGCCCTTGAGCGGCTTCTTGTCGCCGAATTCTTCGCGGCAGGCCATCAGGCCCGGCATTTCGGTTTCGGCGATCTCGATCTCCTTGCGGCCCCAGCCGGCAAGCGCGATGTCTGCGACCACATAGTCCTTGCTACCCGTCATGGCAGTGCTCCGATGCGAATTGATTGCGGGACGCGCCCGCCCCGAAAGCGTGTCGGAGGGCGCGAGTTGCCGGCCTGACTAGCAGATCGGGAGTCGGACGACAATGGGATATAAAGAAATCTTTATCCGTGCATGTCTTCAGAAGCGATCAGCACGTCAGCATTCCTCGCCAAAACGGGAAGCAACCAGTTGCTCCAGCGCATCGATGACCTCTTCGGCCTCCGGGCCGGTGGCGGTGACGCGGATCGAATAACCGGGGCTCGCCGCCAGCATCATCAGGCCCATGATCGAGGTGCCGCCGACCTTGACGCCGTCCTTCTCGACCTGGACCGTGGCGTTGAAGCCGCTGGCGACTTGAACGAACTTGGCCGAGGCGCGTGCGTGCAGGCCGCGCTGGTTGACGATCGGAAAGTCGCGAACGATCTTGTCCTTTTCCGGCAACAGCGCGCTCATTTGCTGCTCAGGAGTTGACTGGCGACATTGATGTATTTACGGCCGGCAGCCTGCGCCTCATCCAGCGCGGCCGTCATGTTGTCGCCCTTGCGAACGCTGGACAGCTTGATCAGCATCGGCAGGTTCATGCCGGCAATGACCTCGATACGCCCGGATTCCATCACGGAAATGGCGAGGTTAGAGGGCGTGCCGCCGAACATGTCGGTCAAAACGATGACGCCTGATCCCGTATCGACGCGGCCGACTGCCTCGATAATGTCGCGGCGGCGCTGTTCCATATCGTCGTCGGCACCGATCGCCACGGTCTCGAAATTGTCTTGTGGCCCAACGACATGTTCCACGGCATTGCGGAACTCGGCGGCCAGTTGACCGTGCGTTACAAGCACGAGTCCGATCATTCTTTGGTGGCTCCCGTCATCGCCGCTTCACAGGCGCATTTTATGCTCGCCGACCGTTCCAGGTGGCGGGAGCGCTATCTTGTCGACGCAAGGCCCGTTGACAAGCCCAAAATTGCGCCGGCCCAAGCCAATTTGACGCATTGCAGCAAAAAATCGAAATCGGATCACAGGAAAGGTGCAATCGACAGGCGCGACATCACTGCCGGCAAGGCCGCCGCTACATTGCGCCCGGCAAGATCGATGCGCGGCACTGGTACGCCGACAACGAGTTCGCTGCAGTCTTCCTGGAAGCGGGCCATTTTGCCGGCTGGCACCAGCTGGATAATGAGGTCGATCACGCAGCTTGGCTCGAACCGTATCGGTTTGGGGCCGAATCCCGGCACCTCGACGAGGCCGGCTATGCTGGCTGGTGCGCGGCAGACCAGCCGCCCGTCGCAATCTGCAGCATAGAGCTGGTCATCGCCGATCAGCCGGGAAAACAGCCCACGCTGGCTGCAATGATCGATCAGGGCGAGCGCCAGCGTCGTCTTGCCCAAGCCGGACGGTCCGGTGATGAGAATGCCGCGATCACCTATCAGGATCGCGGTGCCGTGAATATTTTCAGGCTGCACAATAGGACCAGGCGTGATTGGAATTCATCCGTCAGCCTTCCGCCGGCAGCGTCACCACGAAGCGCGCGCCCTTGATCTCGCCAGGCTTGGTGCCCGGGATGTTCTCGGCGCTCAGCGTGCCGCCATGGGCTTCAACGATCTGCCTGGATATCGACAGGCCAAGGCCCGAGTTCTGACCGAACGCCTCGCCGGCCGGCCGATCGGTATAGAACCGCTCGAAAATGCGGTCGATGTTATCGGCCCGGATACCGGGTCCATTGTCGTCGATGGTGACGATGTTGAACTTGCCGGCGCGCGCCAGCGATATGGTGATGTGGCCACGTTCCTCGGGAACGAACGAGCGGGCATTCTCGATCAGGTTGGTGATCACCTGGCCGATCCTCAGATCATGACCGACGACGAAGTAGCCTTTCACGCCCTGCGGCAGTTTGGCGACCTTGAATTCGATCTCGACCGCCTTCTTGTTGCGCGTGGCCTCGCGCGAGACGGCGACCAGATCGGTGATGAACTTCTTGAGGTCGACGGTTCCTGCATCTTCCCGCGCCAGCTCGGCATCGAGACGGGAGGCATCGGAAATATCGGTGATGAGACGGTCAAGCCGCCTCACATCGTGCTGGATGATATCCATCAGCCGGCTGCGCGAATTGTCGTTCCTGGCCAGCGGCAATGTCTCCACCGCGCTGCGCAGCGAGGTAAGCGGGTTCTTCAACTCGTGCGAGACATCCGCGGCAAAACTTTCGATCGCCTCGATGCGGGCGTAGAGCGCGTTGGTCATGTCGCGCACGGCGATCGACAGATTGCCGATCTCGTCCTGGCGGTCGGAGAAGTCGGGGATTTCCTCGCGGTTCTTGACGCCGCGGCGAACCCTGACCGCCGCCGCGGAAAGCCGGCGCAGCGGGTTGGCGATGGTGGAGGCCAGCAGCATCGACAGGATGGCGGTAACCAGGGCGGCAATGCCGAACACGCGCAGGATCGCCTTGCGCTCGGCCGCGACGATCTTGTCGATGTCGCCGCCTTCGGTCGACAGCATCAGCACGCCGAGAACGGCACGGAAGCGCTGGATCGGTACCGCCACTGAAACGATCTGCTCGCCCTGCTCCGAGATCCGCACGATCGTCGACGGACTGCCGGTAAGCGCCTTGACCACTTCAGGAAACGCGGCGCCGTTGCCACCTGGCTGCTCGCGATAGACAGGCAGCTGCTTGTTGCGAAAGAAATCAAAGACGAATTTCTGGATGCGCTCCAGAAGGTCCGGCTGCTCCTCTTCGACCGGCGGCAGGTCGTAGCGAAGGATCTGGCCGCGCGAATAGAGATGGCGGGAATCGAGCAGCAGGTTGGCGTCGCGGTCGTAAATGCGGGCGCGTGTGCGCGTCGGCGAGATCAACCGCCTGAGCACCGGCGCCACGCGCTCCGGATTGATCGGGAAATCGAGGTTGTCGAGCTGATCGGAGCCCGGGCCGAGGCTTTCGCCGGCCTGCAACTCGAGCAGCTTCTCCGGATCGATGCTGATCGAATCGGTCTCGACCGTCGCCGAGGCGGCGATCGCCCCGGCGATGATCTCGCCTTGAGTCATCAGGCTCTCGACACGGGCGTCGATCAGCCCGTCGCGAAAGGTATTGAGATAGAGAATGCCGGTGACCAGGACGGCAAGGCCGGCAAGGTTGAGAAAGAGGATACGCCGCGTCAGGCTGGAAAAGATGTGATGGCCGAGAAACCGGCGCATCGGCACCGTAATTTTCGACACGAAGGCGGGCAGAATCCGCGGCGGGCGCCTGGCGGCGCCCGACCGTCTCACTCGCTCTACTTGCACTGCCATCGAATAGCAGCTCCCGCTCGACTCAAGCTTCGCGGAACCGATATCCGACTCCGTAAAGGGTTTCGATCATTTCGAAGTCATCATCAACGGCCTTGAACTTTTTGCGCAGCCGCTTGATGTGACTGTCGATGGTGCGGTCATCGACATAGACCTGCTCATCATAAGCCGAATCCATCAGCGCATCACGGCTTTTTACGACCCCCGGACGCTGTGCCAGCGAATGCAGGATGAGGAACTCGGTGACGGTAAGTGTCACCGGCTCGCCCTTCCAGGTGCAGGTGTGGCGCTCCTGGTCCATGACAAGCTGGCCGCGCTCAAGCGACCGGGCCTGCTGGTTGGGCGCCTTGGCCGCCGCCTCGCGGGTGCTGGCGCGGCGCAGCACGGCGCGGACGCGCTCCACCAGAAGACGCTGCGAGAAGGGTTTGCGGATGAAGTCGTCGGCGCCCATCTTGAGGCCGAACAGTTCATCGATCTCATCGTCCTTGGAGGTCAGGAAGATCACCGGCAGGTCGGATTTCTGACGCATCCGGCGCAGCAACTCCATGCCGTCCATGCGCGGCATCTTGATGTCGAGGATGGCGAGGTTCGGCGGGCGCGCCGCCAGTCCCTCCAGCGCCGATGCCCCATCCGTGTAGGTTTCGACCCGATAACCCTCGGATTCGAGGGCGATCGAAACCGAAGTCAGAATGTTGCGATCGTCGTCGACAAGCGCGATTGTTGCCATTTCAAGCGGCTCCCTCATGAGCTGTCCCTTCTTTCGTCGAGAAGGGGCTTTTGCAGGACAAATTAGGTACAAAATGTGGCACAGGCTGTATCCGCTGTCACGCGCGGCATGTCGACGGCCACAATTGTACCTCGATATGGATTGGACGAATGAACATCGCCAATCCTTTGGGCAACCATCAGTGTTTTTGCACATATAAACGATTTAAACAACTTTCAAAATATTTAAATCGATTAATGATTTGATATCATTCGCCTTTTCTGGTTTTGACGTTTTTAGCTCCTGCAATGGGGGTTCCGGAATTCGCCGGTAAAGACGCGGTAAATCGAAGAAGGGACACCCATGTCGGAAGCCGGCAAACGCAATCCTGCATGTGCAATCGATCGCATCGGCCTGAGAACCACGGGGGTGGTACGCTATAATTTCGGCGCGGCCGCGCTCTACGAGGAGGCAATCCGCCGTGGCGAGGCCCGACTCACCGCGCATGGCGCGCTTGCCGCCGAGACCGGGCAGCACACCGGCCGCTCGCCCAGGGACAAATTCGTGGTGCGCGACGAAAGCACCGCGCCGCATATATGGTGGGACAACAACAAAGCGATTTCGCCGATCCAGTTCGATACGCTGCTTGCCGATTTTCGCGCCCACGCGGCTGGAAAGGACCTTTATGTGCAGGACCTGGTCGGCGGCGCCGACGAGGAACTGAAGCTGCCGACCAGGGTGATCACGGAGCTTGCCTGGCACTCCTTGTTCATCCGCAATCTGCTCATCCGACCGGCCGCCGCCGAACTCGAGCATTTCATGCCCGATTTGACGATCATCGACCTGCCGTCGTTCCGCGCCGATCCCGCCCGCCACGGCACGCGCGGCGAAACGGTGATTGCCGTCGATCTTTCGCACATGATCGTGTTGATCGGCGGTACCTCGTATGCCGGCGAGATGAAGAAGTCGGTGTTCACCGTGCTCAACTACCTGCTGCCGGCAAAGGGTGTGATGCCGATGCACTGCTCGGCCAATGAAGGGCCCGTCGGCGACGCGGCCGTTTTCTTCGGCCTTTCCGGGACCGGCAAGACGACGTTGTCGGCCGACCCGTCGCGCACGCTGGTCGGCGACGACGAGCATGGCTGGGGACCGCACGGCATCTTCAATTTCGAGGGCGGCTGCTATGCCAAGACGATCAAGCTTTCGGCCGAAGCCGAGCCGGAGATCTTCGCCACCACCCAGCGCTTCGGCACGGTGCTGGAGAATGTGGCGCTCGACGCAGGCCGCGTGCCGGATTTCGACGACGGCGGGCTGACCGAAAACACACGCTGCGCCTACCCGCTCCACTTCATCCCCAACGCCAGCAAGACGGGGCGCGCCAGCCATCCGAAGAACATCATCATGCTGACCGCCGACGCATTCGGTGTGATGCCGCCGATCGCGCGGCTGACCCCGGCGCAGGCCATGTACCATTTCCTCTCCGGCTATACCGCCAAGGTGGCGGGGACCGAGAAGGGTGTTACGGAACCCGAAGCGACATTTTCGACATGCTTCGGCGCACCGTTCATGCCGCGGCATCCGTCGGAATATGGCAATCTGCTGCGCGAGCTCATCGCCCGCCACGGCGTCGATTGCTGGCTGGTCAACACCGGCTGGACCGGCGGCGCCTACGGCACCGGCAAGCGAATGCCGATCAAAGCAACGCGGGCGCTGCTTGCGGCGGCGCTCGACGGCTCGCTGAAAGCGGCCGACTTCCGCACCGACGCCAATTTCGGTTTCGACGTTCCCGTGACGGTTGCCGGCGTCGACCGCGCCATTCTCGACCCTAGATCGACTTGGATCGACAAGCCCGCCTACGACCGGCAGGCGGCAAGGCTGGTCGGCATGTTCGTCGACAATTTCGAAAAATTCGAAGCCCATGTCGACGCCACGGTGCTCGGCGCCGCACCACGCATGCAGGTAGCGGCTGAATAGCCGTCGCCCCTGGTGATGCTTCAAGGCCCGGCTTCGATCGGGCCTTTTCTTTTTTCGCCTGCCGCGCCATGAGTGCGGCATGAACGCCGACGACAAGATCATCATTACCGACGATGCGGTGATTAATCCGGGCGACCTGCACGAGGACTTCATCCGTTCGTCCGGCCCGGGCGGCCAGAACGTCAACAAGGTGGCGACGGCAGTGCAATTGCGCTTCGATGCCGCCAATGCGGCTGGCCTGTCGGAGCGGGTGCGCGAACGGACCATCAAGCTTGCCGGCCAGCGCGCCACCAAGGATGGCGTCATCGTCATTGAAGCCGGACGCTTCCGCACCCAGGAGCAGAACCGGGCGGACGCCCGGGCGCGGCTGACGGCACTGGTCGCCAAGGCCGCCGAACCACCACCACCGCCGCGCAAGAAGACCAGGCCGTCCAAAGGCGCGGTCGAAAGACGGCTCAAGAGCAAGGCCGGGCGCGGCTCGATCAAGAAACTGCGCGGCCGGGTCGGGGATGAGTGACAGCCGAAGCGGCTTCGGATCTCAGATCGCCGGTTAAAGCGCGCAGCCACCGTCGGAGGCGGCTTTCGGGTCGCCGTTTTCATTTGACGGTGGCATTCTGATTTCTCCAGACCAACGGATAAGCGACGCGATGCTCGTACTGCCCAAAGGCGTCCGCCATATGCCCGGCTACCTGTCGCGCGCCATGCAGGAAGTGCTGGTGGAAGATATCAGGCAGGTCGTGCAGAACGCGCCGCTGTTCGTGCCGGCGATGCCGCGTACCGGCAAGGAGATGAGCGTGCGCATGACCAATTGCGGTCCGCTGGGCTGGGTCACCGACAAGGAGCACGGCTATCGCTACCAGCCGACCCACCCGGTGACCGGAAGGCCTTGGCCGCCGATCCCGGAGATGCTGCTCGAACTGTGGCGGGATGTATCTGCCTATGCGCACCCGCCGGAAGCCTGCCTGGTCAATTTCTATTCGCAGGATGCCAAGATGGGTCTTCACCAGGACCGCGACGAGAGCGATTTCTCCGCGCCTGTCGTCTCGGTGTCGCTCGGCGACGATTGCCTGTTCCGGGTCGGCCAGACGACGCGCGACGGCGCCACCAAATCGTTCAGGCTGAGGAGCGGCGACGTCGTCGTGCTTGGCGGCGAAGGGCGGCTCTGCTTTCACGGCGTCGATCGTATCTACCCGTCGACCTCGGCATTGCTCAGGAGTGGCGGCCGCATCAATCTGACGCTGCGACGGGTGACGATGCCGAAATAGGCTGTTCGGGTGGCCGGTGGCCCGGGCGGACATAATCGTCGCGCAGATAGATGCGCTCGGTCTCGTCCTCGATAAGAATGCGGTAGTGCGCCAGGATGGCGTCAAAGCCAAAACGCCCCATCAGTTGGCTTGTCCACATCGTGTTGTTTTTCTTGAAGACGACGATATCCGGGCGCAGACGCACGAACTCTTCGCGTTTGCTTTCGACGTAGCGCGCCATGATGGCTCGGTAACGCATGGCTTCGGCGGTGTCACCCGAGAGAGATGCCTGCCGGGACAGGAAAAGTGCGAACGCTCCAAGCCAATCGCTGACGTGGGTCGAAACGAACTGCCCATCGATCATACGGTTCAACGGATGTCCCGAGGAAATATCCGAACTGACCAACGCTACGGTCGGCCGATCGGTGGCGGCGCGAATTGCGGCAACCAGCGCCGGCCCTGGTTTCTGGGTGCTCCAGTACGGCAAGAAAGCGATTGCCACCGCCGCCAATGCCCAAGCTCGCGAAGGAGCCGTCACGAACGTCAACAGCTTCGACGGCTGCTGCACGATCCTGGGCAGTGCCAACAGGCAGAAAATGGCTGCCACAGCGCAAAAGATCGCGGGATAGGCATGATAAGACCAGCCTTTGGCCTGGTAGAACAGGGGAAACATGCCGGCGATCGATGCCGCCAACGCTACCGCCGCCAGCTCTGGAAATCGCTTGGCAGGCCACAGCCACCAGATCAGGAAGACAAGGAAACACCACGAGAAACCGTAGCCGATCACAATCGGCCAAAAGATGCCGATCTTTGCATAAACGTCCGCCAAGAGGGGATAGATGTCGCGCACGAATTCCGGATGGATCAGCGTGACGGTGCCGAGATAGACAACGCAGATGCCGCCAATGACCCAGTGTTCCAGGGCGAAGATCGATTTCAGACTGCGCCGGCGCACTGCAACGACCAGCGCCGGCGCCAACACCATGATCGCATAGTAGGGCTTGACCAGCAGCAGAATGCTGCCCGACAGGCCGGCGAGTACGGCGAGCCCGGGGTCTGGTTGGGCAGCTGCATCTCTGCGCGCGCGCCAGGCATGAAGCGCAAGCAGCGGCATGAAAAGTGCCATGCCGATATGCTCCCGCTCGCTGAAGGCATTTCCGGGGAAGACCACCAACATTGCGCAAAACGCTGGCCCCAGTGCAAACAATGATGCAGTTTCGGTGAAACCCGCACGCTTGACGATCACGCCCGAGAGCGAAAGTCCGATAAGCACGGCAAGGTATGTCCAGGCCTCAACCAGGATTTCCGGGGCGGTGCCCAGCAATCTGGCCGCAGCCACTGGCGGCAGATAGAGCCAGACGCTGAATGGGGGATTGGTCTCGTAGATTTGCGAGTAAAGCCGCTCACCGGACAGCATACGCTCGCAGACCGTGATCAGCCAGCTAGTGTCGGGAACAGTCCCCCAACGTCGCTGCCAGAAGATCGAGAAGACGGTGACTGCGGCAATGGCCAGGACATTGCGGCTAGGAAGCAGCGACGCCGCAATATCCCGGTCGCGCCAGCGGCTCAAGCCGCCAACGTCGTTCGAGACGCTCATGCTGTTGCACCGAGGCTCTCGAGATCGAGCCATATGTCGTCCAGTGGAGCGATTGGATCCAGCCGTGTCATGGGTTTCCGGGGGCTCCTGCTCAATCGGTTTGGAGCGGCGCAGGCGCCGTGTAACGCAGATAGACAGTGATTTCCGGCTCGGCGTGCAGCAGACGATAGCCGGCCAAGGCGACCTGGATCCGCTTGTCCTGCAGCATCAGGGCAGTCCACGCCGGCGAGCCTGACAGCACGATATCGGGCTTCTTCGCTGATATCTCGGCGGCGTTTTCGCCGATCACCCGATCGCGGATGCTTTCAAGTTCCGGTCTCCGTTCGAGATCGCCGGTGACGCGGGCGAGCGTGTCCGCGTTGGAGACCGCCCAGGCGCTCGGATGGCGTGATATGAACCTGCCGCCGACCAGCCTGGCGAGGGGATGGGCAACCTGCATCTGGTCGGCAATCGACATGATGGCCGGGGTTTCGACCGTTGCGCGGATCGCGGCGACAGACCGGGCGATCGGGCCGTTATCCGTCGTCAGCGCCGCGTACTGTGCCCTGACCGCTATTTGCAGCACCAGCACGCAGCCGAAGATCAGGGCGGCCTTGCGAACGAAGCCTGCACTGCCGAATGTGCCGAACCGCACAAGCTGGATGCCAAATGCAAGTGTCGCAACAACGACCATCGGCAGCGCGTGATTGGGCCAACCCTTGCCCATGACAATGAAGGCCGGAATGAACCCCAGGGCGGTCAGGAGCGGAATCCTGACGTCCCAGTTCGTCTTTCTCAGGCCGCCGGCCGCAAGCACGGTGGCGGCGGCCAGAAGCAGCACCACTTTCGGCCAGTTTGCCAGCATATCGGCGGCAGAGGCCCTCAACGGAAGATAGACCTCCCTGACCAAGGGCAGGACGTCGCTGACGTAAGCGCGGTCGAAGAGCGCGATGGACGCTATATAGGCGGCCACGATCGCAGCGCCCATCAGGTTCTCTGCGACGAAGAGCGGTCTCAGCGACCGCCTTTCAAGCGCAAGACAGAGCGACGGCAACATGAAGGCCAGCACAAAATAGGGCGGCTTGACCATGACCACGACCGCCGCGCAGAGGCCCGCGACCATGTGCTCCAGGCGCGAGCCCGCGCTGAAATCCAGGTTCCGCTGACGTGTGCATTGCAACGCCACCCAAGGCAGAATGGCAATCAATGCGAAGTGCTCGCGTTGGCCGAATTGATCCGGCATGAAACACAGGATCAAAAACAGGGCCGCGGCTGCCGCCCACAGCGCATGGGGCTGCCGGTATACCGGTTCATCGCGCGCGAGAATGCGGACGGAAACGAAAAGACTGGCCAGGCTCAGGCAAACGATGCCAAGCGTCAGCCAGAATTCCGCACGCATGCCAGTGAGCTTTTCCAGGAGCATGAACGGCATGTAGAGCCAGATCGAGAAAGGGGGGTTGGTCTCCACGATGTCGGTGTTGAGCCGCTCTCCGCCAAGCAGGCGGTCGCAGACGACCAGAAGCCATGACACGTCAACATTGGTCGGAATTGCAACAGTCGATAGCCAGACGGCGTATGTGACGATCAGACTGGCCAGCAGCAACGGAGCACCCGCTACGCCCACAAAGGGCGAGAAGCGGTTGGCGCCGGGCAGCAGTTCACTGAGGGATCGCGCGCTAGAGACCACGAAACACCCAGCGCCCGAGGACGACATAGTTGATGACCGGCACGGCAATGCAGGTGAGCAGGATCGGGATTGCGGCAGGGACGCCGAGCATCTGGGTCAAAAGCCCCGGCAGGGCGATCGCGACGGCGAGCCCGGAAGCGGTGAGCAGGAGGAAGCGGGGCAATTCCATAGCGTGGCTGCCGCCCGAGGTGAACGTGAAATATTTATGCCCGGTGTAGGAGAACAACGCGGCGACGGCGTAGGCCGCAAACGATGTGAGCGCCGCCGGCAGGGCTGCCGTTGCCTGTCCACGCGACAGCAGAAAAGCGCAAACGGCGTAGATCAGCGTCGACGCGATGCCAATCAGCGCAAAGCGCGATAGTCGACGATACGAGCCGGTGCCCATGACGCGGTCAAGCTGCCAATTTCTCGTCGGGGCGAGCGGTTTCGACGGCGCTGTTCTTGCGGAATACCGCCAGCAGCGAAACCCCGAAGGGCAAGCTTGCATTTGGTATGATGCGGCCTTCCGCCGAAAACACTGCCTTCATCGCTGCATTCAGTGGTTTTGGCGGCGTGGCATGGCCGGCTGGCAAGGCCGACTTGCGCAACCTGTCCACCAGTCGTGCCAGCGCCGCTACCGGGAAGAGCGCGGCATTTGTGTAGCTCAGCCGGTCGATCGCGAAACCGGCCCTTTCGATTCGTTCACGCAGCAGATTGCGTGAATAGCGCCGCATATGATGCAGCCCCACATCATGCGTGCTCCACAGCCATTGGTGTGCGGGCACAGTGAGGACGACACTGCCGCCCGGTTTCAGCACTTGGCGGATCGCGGCAAGCGACGCCTCGTCTTCGGCGACATGCTCCAGCACGTCGAACAGGCAGACGAGGTCGCAGCTTTGCGGCGCGACAGGAATGTTGTCCGGCAGATGGCCGGCGAGGAAGTCGCGGCCGGTCTTTTCCCAGGCAATCCTGCGCGCGAGATCGCTCATCTCGACTGCCGTCACTGCGCCGAACTGCTCCAGCATCCGGATGTTGCCGCCGGTGCCGGCGCCGATCTCTACGATGCGCGCGTTTTCAGGCAGGCCGATGCTGCGAATGACCGCCTCGGCGATGGCGCGACGCCCGCAGAACCACCAATGCTCGTCTTCGGTGGCGGCCATCTGTCGGTAAGCGTCGATCTCCATCAGCTCACTCCCTCATATTTGCGGCGCACGATATAGATCGGACGCTGCTTGATCTCGGCGTAGACCCTGCCGAGGTATTGTCCGATGATGCCGATGCCGAGTAACTGGATGCCGCCAAGGAAAAGAACACTGACCAGCAGGGAGGCGTAGCCGGGCACATCAACGCCAAAGATCATTGTCTTGGCGACGATCAGCAGGCCGTAGAGGAACGACAGCGCGGAAATCGTCGCGCCGACATAGGTCCAGATTTCAAGCGGAGCGGTGGAGAAGCTGGTGATGCCTTCGAGCGCGAAGTTCCACAGCTTCCAGCCGGAGAATTTCGACTGGCCGGCGATGCGCTGATCGCGGACATATTCGACGCTTGCGGTACGGAACCCGACCCAGGCGAACAGGCCCTTCATGAAACGACGGCGTTCGGGCAAAGACCGCAGCGCCTGGATGACCTGGCGGTCGATCAAACGGAAGTCGCCGACATCGTGCGGGATCTTCTGCTGCGCGATCCAGTTGTGAACGCGGTAGAACATCGAGGCGGAGCGCTGCTTGAGAAAGCTGTCGCTCGACCGATTGGCTCGCTTGGCCAGAACAACCTCAAAACCCTCGCGCCACTTTTCCACAAGCAGCGGAATGACATGCGGCGGATCCTGCATATCGACATCCATCGGGATCGCTGCATCGGCATCGCAGCTGTCGAGCCCCGCGGTCATCGCGGCTTCCTTGCCGAAATTGCGTGAAAGGTCGATTACGTGGATGCGTGGATCGGTTTGTTGGGCTTCGATCAGCTTTTCGAGCGTCGTATCGCTGCTGCCGTCGTTGACGAAGATGAACTCGAGGGCAACGCCTTTGTCCTTCAGCAGCGCGGTGCTTTCGCATACCGCCTTCAGGAATGGAGCAATTGCGCCTTCCTCATTGTGGACAGGCACGATCAAGGCAATCGTTGCGCCGCCGCTGCCCGGACGTGCGATGCGGTCAGATGCCGGCCGATCGATGTTTAGGAATGGCGCATTCATTTGTTTGCCGAGCCCGCAGATCAGGCCCGACAATAGAAAGACTGGGTTAAGATGACTTTAAGGAATGTCCCGGGATTTCACAGTTTCCTGAGCGCCACTTCCTCGACCAGATGGTTGGCGCCCTTGCGCAGGATGAGATCGGCTCGGGCGCGGGTCGGCAATATATTCTCGCGCAGATTCTTCAGGTTGATGTTGGTCCACAGGCCCTCGGCGATGGCGCGGGCCGCATCTTCGGAAAGTTGCGAATAGCGGTGAAAGAAGGAGGCCGGGTCGCGGAAGGCGGTTTCGCGCAACCGCATGAAGCGGGCGATATACCAGTGATGGATCAGCGCCTCCTCGGCATCGATGTAGATGGCAAAGTCGAAGAAATCCGACAGGAAAGGCACGATCTTGCCATCCTTCGGCAGCTTGCCCGGCTGCAGGACGTTTATGCCCTCGAAGATCAGGATGTCCGGCCGGTCGATGGTCTGGAACTCGCCCGGGATGACGTCATAGGTCAGGTGCGAATAGACCGGCGCGCGGACGTTGCGCTGCGCCGATTTGATGCCGGACAGGAAGCGCAGCAGCGCGCCGACGTCGTAGCTGTCCGGAAAGCCCTTGCGCTCCATCAGATTGTTGCGGCGCAGGACTTCGTTCGGCAGCAGGAAACCGTCGGTGGTGACCAGGTCGACCTTGGGACTCGACGGCCAGCGCGCCAGCAGCTCCTTCAGCACGCGCGCCGTGGTCGATTTGCCGACCGCGACGGAACCGGCAATGCCGATGATGAACGGTGTCTTGGCCGCGTCCAGCGCGTTGAAGAAGGCCTGGCGCTGCCTGAACAGGAGTTGACTGGCTTCGACATGAGCCGACAACAGCCGCGACATCGAAAGATAGATGCGCTCGACCTCGTGGAGATCGACCGGATCGTTCAGCGACCGCAGACGACGGACCTCGTCCTCGGTGAGCGTCATCGGCGTATCGGCGCGGAACCGCGACCATTGCTCGGCCGAGAAGAAACGATAGGGTGAATACTTCTCGGTAGGAGCGAGCTGGTCCATCGAGTTCCTCCGCAGCGATCAGCCCCGGTCCAGCCGAGACGCCTTTTCGGCGATGCCCGAACGACCGGTGCGGCGTTCAAGCTCGTTGAGCACATCGCTCAGCGGAATGCCCGCTACGCCAAGAACGACAAGCCAATGATAGATGAGATCGGCGCTTTCCGAAACAAGCGCGTCCCGGTCGGCGCTGACGGCTGCGATCACCGTTTCGACTGCCTCTTCGCCGAGTTTCTGCGCTGCCTTGCTCATGCCACGCTGAAAGAGCTTGGCCGTCCACGAATCCGGATCGCCGGAACGTGCGCGTTCGCCAATAATCTTCTCCAGATCGGAGAGCGAGAACTCGGTCATGACGGCGTTTACAGCCTCTTCTTAGCCGGAAAGGCTCTAGGACCGATTACCCGGCGAGTCCAGCCGCATCGGCAGTCCGGCCTGAGCCATGTGCAGCTTGGCTTCGGCGATGCTGTAGGTGCCGAAATGGAAGATCGACGCCGCCAGCACCGCGCCGGCATGGCCGTCGCGAATGCCTTCGACAAGGTGGTCGAGCGTGCCGACGCCACCGGAAGCGATGACCGGCACGCGTACGGCATCCGCGACCGCGCGGGTAAGGGCTATATCATAGCCGGCCTTGGTGCCGTCGCGGTCCATCGATGTCAGCAGGATCTCGCCGGCGCCGAGGTCGACCACTCGCCGAGCGAACTCGACGGCGTCGATGCCGGTCTTCTCGCGGCCGCCATGGGTGAATATCTCCCAGCGATCAGCCTCGCTCCCAGCGGACACTTTCTTGGCATCGATGGCGACGACGATGCACTGGTTGCCGAATTTGTCGGCAGCCTCGGCGACAAAATTTGGGGTCTTCACCGCCGCCGTGTTGATCGACACCTTGTCGGCGCCGGCCAGTAGCAGCTTCCTGATGTCGGCGACCTGACGGACGCCACCGCCAACGGTCAGCGGCATGAAACATTGTTCGGCGGTGCGGGCGATGACATCGAAAATGGTCTCGCGGTTTTCCGACGAGGCGGTGATGTCGAGAAAGCAGAGCTCGTCGGCGCCGGCCGCGTCATAGGCTTTTGCCGCTTCGACGGGATCGCCGGCATCGACCAGGTCGACGAAATTGACGCCCTTGACGACACGGCCGTTCTTGACGTCCAGACAGGGGATGACGCGGGCTTTCAGCATCAGATCCTCTCGATCGCCCCAAGAAAGTCGACAAGCAGCTGGCCGACGACGGGCGGAACTTCGGACTGGGAATCAAAGGCCGGGTCGTAGGCCGAGAGCGTCACACCGACAATCGGGATTGACCTGGCCAGTCCGCAGGCAAGCTGCCGCAGCTGTTCCGGACTCGGGCCGCCCGGGTGCGCGTAGCGGTTCACCTGCAGCACATCCGGATCGAGGACATCCAGGTCGAGATGCAGATGCGCCCGCACAGTCCCTGTCGCCGTGAGCTTTCCGATCATATCGAGTGCACCGGCACATTCGGTGCGCACGATCGGCAAAGTTTCCAGCAGTCGCTTTTCGTCGGGATCGAGGTCGCGGGCATCGACCAGCATGCAGCGCGCCGGGTCTATCGGCCGGAACCCCGGAATTGCTGCCGCCATCGGATGCCAGCAGAGCCCGAGCGTCGCCGCCAGCGCCATGCCGTCGAGAAAGCCGTAGGAGGACGTCTCCGGCGTGTTGAGATCGCCATGCTGGTCGATCCAGATGATCGAATCCGCAACTTCACCGGCGACCGCACCGGCGGCGGTCAGGCAATTTCCAGCAAGGATAATGGGGAAGCGCCCTCCATCGCGGGCGAGGTTAACCTTGGTCGCGACGGCGTTGCAGACGGCGAAGCCGGTTGCAATTTCGCGCCCCTGCTCGTCTCCGACCTTGCCGATATCTTCGACGGCGACGTCATGGCCAGCCACGGTCAGGGCTTCGACCAGCCCACCGCCGATGATGGCGTCCGGCCCCTGGCCGCACCCTTCGTGATAGTGCCCGCTGTCGTAGGGAGCAACGATAATCGAGACCTTCACGTTTCACACCCCTGCCATCGGTTTGCCACGCAGGATCGCCAATGCCTCGGCCGGGTCGATGCGGCCGTCGTAGAGGGCGCGTCCGGAGATCGCGCCTTCGAGCTTGCGGGCATCGGGCATGGTCATGCGCACGATGTCGGCGATCGAGGCGAGCCCGCCCGAGGCGATAACCGGGATCGACACCGCGTCGGCGAGATCGATGGTGGCGTCCCAGTTGATGCCGGTCAGCACACCGTCGCGGTCGATATCGGTGTAGATGATGGCGGCGACGCCGGCACCCTCGAATTTCCTCGCCAGTTCAATGACGCCGAGGCTCGAGGCTTCAGCCCAGCCTTCGACCGCGACCTTGCCGCCCTTGGCGTCGATGCCGACGGCGATCTTGCCCGGGAATGCCTTGCAGGCCTGCCTGACCAGATCCGGATCGCGCACCGCCACGGTGCCAAGAATGACGCGGGCCAGCCCACGGTCGAGCCAGTCGTCGATCTGCGCCAGGGTGCGGATGCCGCCGCCGAGCTGCACCGGATTGCTCGTCGCCTTCAGGATGGCGCCGACCGCGGCGCTGTTGACGCTCTGGCCCTTGAAGGCGCCGTTGAGGTCGACGACGTGCAACCATTCGAAGCCCTGCTCTTCGAAGGCGCGCGCCTGAGCGGCGGGATCGTCATTGTAGATGGTGGCGGTCGCCATGTCGCCATGCCTGAGGCGCACGCATTTGCCGTCCTTGAGGTCTATCGCCGGAAACAGAAACACCTTCAGGCGCCTTCGACGATGACAAAGTGGCCGGTCGAGCCGGCTAGCCTGTACTTCAAGGCCTCCTGGTATTCAGGCGAGCCGTAGCATTCCAGCGCCTTTTCATAGGATTCGAATTCCACCAGCACGTGGCGATTGCCTGCCGGTCCTTCCGGGCTGGTGTACCGCCCGGCGCGCACCGGGAACTTCGCGCCGTATTTCGCGAAAGCCGCGGCATTGGCCTCGATGTACTGCTTGTAGATCTCGGGATCGTGGACATCGACCATTGCCATCCAATAGCCCCTCTTGCTCATGGTTCAGGGCCTCCAGCCTAGGAAATTGGTGATCAGCGCCAGGCCCAGCGCCTGGCTCTTCTCGGGGTGGAATTGCGTTCCGGCTAGGTTGTCGCGGGCGACAGCGGCCGTTACCGGGCCGCCATAGTCGGCAACCGCCAGCACCTCATCCTCCTTCCGTGCATCGAGATAGTAGGAGTGGACGAAATAGGCGTGCAGTCCCTTGCCACCCGTCGCAATGCCGGAAAACAGCGGATGCTTGCGCTTCAAGTCAATCGTGTTCCAGCCGATCTGCGGGATCTTCAGTGTCGGATCGGCCGGCGTGATCTCCTTGACGTCGCCGGCGACCCAGCCAAAGCCCTTTGTGACGGTCTTTTCCAGGCCTCGCTCCGACATCAGCTGCATGCCGACGCAAATGCCGAGGAACGGCCGAGCCTTGGCGATCGCCACCTCCTCGACCGCTTCCCACATGCCGGCGACTGCACGCAGTCCAGCGGCGCAATCGGCATAGGCACCGACGCCGGGCAGGACGATGCGGTCGGCGGTCCTGACCCGCTCGGCATCGGCGGTGAGTTCGATCGCGGCGGCAATGCCGGCTTCATGCGCGGCACGCTCGAAGGCCTTGGTGGCCGAGCGCAGATTGCCCGACCCGTAATCGATGATCGCCACCCTCATCTAGGGCTTTCCCGGAATATGGTTCAGCCCCAGCGCCAGGCCCATCTGCGCCGACCGGGCATGTGCTGCGTCTGGGACGATGCGTTGCACCGTCGGTTGTTCAGCCGATTGAGCATTGGCTTCCAATGCATAGCGGACGTCTGCGTCGTCGAGCGTGTCGGCCTCGACCACGCCCCATTCATGCCAGCCGCGACGGCGCAGGGCTGCGATCCGCAAGCCCTGCCCTTCCAGTCCGACAAAGAGCATGACAAGCAGGGATAAAAGCGAGCCGGCTGTTTCCAGGTCCAGCCTTTCGCCCAGCATCGAGAGCAGGCCCATGGCGACAAACGCCAATGCCGCCTCGACCCACAGCCGGTGCCAGGCCAGCCACAGCGGCGGCACCAAGAAGCCGAGCCAGGCAAAGCCGTCACGGATAAAGGTAGTGTCCACGCTTTCGCTGTGGCCTGGCGGCTCCATCACGACATAAATGGCCATGACGCTATCCTTTCAGGGATCCCTTGGTGGAGGGAACCGCGTCCGGCTGGCGCGGGTCGCGCTCAAGCGCCGAACGCAGCGCACGCGCCACGGCCTTGAAGCAGGTCTCGGCGATGTGGTGGTTGTTGGCGCCGTAATGATTGGTGACATGCAGCGTGATGCCGGCATTCTGCGCCAGCGCGTGGAAGAATTCGCGCACCAGCTCGGTGTCGAACGTACCGATCTTCGGCGACGAGAATGAAACATTCCAGACCAGAAAAGGCCGGCCGGAGACATCGATTGCCGCCCGCGTCAGTGTCTCGTCCATGGCGAGATCGATCGAGGCGTAGCGCATGATGCCGCGCCGCTCGCCCAATGCCTTGGCCAGCGCCTGGCCGAGCGCAATGCCCGTATCCTCGACCGTGTGGTGGTCGTCTATGTGCAGGTCGCCCTTGGCCTTCACCGTCATGTCGATCAGCGAATGGCGGGATAGCTGGTCCAACATGTGGTCGAAGAAGCCGACGCCCGTCGAAATGTCGGATTTGCCCGAGCCGTCGACCTGAACCGACGCGGCGATGTCGGTTTCCTTGGTCTTGCGGCTTATCTCGGCCGAACGGGGCGCCATGACCTCATCCTTGTCTCAGATTTTGCACGATTCAGGCTTTCACATGCCTGAAAACGAAAGCCTTCTAGCAGCATGATCCGGCGATTGCCAGTTACCGCTGCGGAGCCCGATCCGACCCGGTGGATGGCCGGTTTGCAATCATCCGGCCTATACATACATATGGCCGATCAAATCACTCGTAACGCGCCGATCGCCTTAATGGGATCGGTGCTGAACGGAGCAGAAAATGTCGAATGAACTGACCATGCATGCCACGACCATCCTGACCGTGCGCAAGGGCGGCAAGGTGGTGATCGCCGGCGACGGCCAGGTCAGCCTCGGCCAGACCATCATGAAGGGCAACGCCAAGAAGGTGCGCCGCATCGGCAAGGGCGGCAACGTCATTGCCGGCTTCGCCGGCGCCACCGCCGATGCCTTCACGCTGCTGGAGCGGCTCGAAGCCAAGCTCGAACAATATCCCGACCAGCTGACACGCGCCTGCGTCGAGCTCGCTAAGGACTGGCGCACCGACCGTTATTTGCGCCGGCTGGAAGCAATGATGCTGGTGGCCGACAAGTCGGTGTCGCTGGCGTTGACCGGCACCGGCGACGTGCTGGAGCCCGAATTTGGCGTCATGGCCATCGGCTCCGGCGGCAACTACGCGTTGGCCGCGGCCCGCGCCCTGATGGACAGCGACAAGGGCGCAGAGGAGATCGCCCGCAAGGCGATGCAGATCGCGTCAGACATTTGCGTCTACACCAACAACAACTTCGTCGTCGAAACCCTCGATGCCGCCTGAGCGGAGCCTCCGCTATGGTTTTCGGCCGGTGACCCAGAGGGACCTGCCGATGATCGCCGGCTGGCTTGCCGAGCCGCATGTCGCCGAATGGTGGAACGACCCAGAGACCGAGATTGCGGAGATCCGCGAGCATATCGACAGCATTTCGGTCGAGCCGCTGATTATCGAGCTCGACGGAAAGCCCATCGGCTATTTGCAGAGCTACGATCCGCATCTGGAGGACGGCCATCCCTATAGCGACCAGCCGTTCGGCACGCTCGGCATCGATCTGTCGATCGGCGTGCCGGAGCTTGTCGGGGTCGGCCACGGCTCCGCGATCGTCCGGCAGTTCGTCGAGCAGCTTTTCGAGGAAGGTACGCCGCGCGTCATCATCGACCCGGACCCCGCCAATGCACGGGCTATCCGTGCCTATGAAAAGGCCGGTTTCACGGCTATCGATCGCAGGAAGTCGGAATATGGCGATGCCGTGCTGATGGCGATTGATGCCCCAGAGGGTGATGCCGGACAGGGTGATGCAGAAGAGGGGCAATAGCAGCATGAGCGTATCCAGCGACAAAACCGTCTCGGCCTACGAAGACAGCTGGCGAATGGGGCTTCTGCTGGTTCTCGGCCTGGTCATCTTCCAGGCGGGGGTCCTCTACGGCATGGGGCGGACGCCGATTTGTACCTGCGGCTACGTCAAGCTGTGGCACGGCATTGTGCAGAGCTCCGAGAATTCCCAGCATATTTCCGACTGGTACAGCTTCTCGCACATCATTCACGGTTTCCTGTTCTATGCGCTGGCGTGGTTCCTTTTCCCGCGCTCGCCGATCGGGCTCAGGCTGGCCTTTGCGGTGGTTATAGAGGGCGGCTGGGAGCTACTCGAGAACAGCCCTTTCATCATCGATCGCTATCGCGCCGGCACGATTTCGCTCGACTATTATGGCGACAGCATCATCAATTCGGTGTCGGACACGCTGGCCATGGTGCTCGGGTTTGTCATGGCGCGAAGGCTTCCTATATGGGTGGTCGTGACCCTCGCCCTCATCTTCGAATTCGGTGTCGGCTATCTCATCCGGGACAATCTGACACTCAACGTGATCATGCTGCTGCATCCGTTCGAGTCCATTCGGCAGTGGCAAAGTGGAATTTAGTGACATGAGCACCTTCTCTCCTCGCGAAATCGTTTCGGAACTCGACCGCTTCATCATCGGCCAGAAAGACGCCAAGCGTGCCGTGGCGATTGCCTTGCGCAACCGCTGGCGCCGCCAGCAGCTCGAGGGCCAGATGCGCGAAGAGGTGATGCCGAAGAATATCCTGATGATCGGCCCGACCGGCGTCGGCAAGACCGAGATTTCGCGCCGCCTGGCACGCCTTGCCGGTGCGCCTTTCGTCAAGGTCGAAGCCACCAAGTTCACCGAGGTCGGTTATGTCGGCCGCGATGTCGAGCAGATCATCCGCGACCTGGTCGAGATCGCCATCGGGCTGGTTCGCGAGAAGATGCGCGAGGACGTCAAGGCGCGTGCCCACATCAACGCCGAGGAACGGGTGCTCGAAGCGCTCGTCGGCAAGACGGCGAGCCCGGCCACCCGTGACAGTTTCCGCAAGAAGCTGCGCGACGGCGAGCTCGACGACAAGGAGATCGAGATCGAAGTGGCCGATACCGGCAATGGCGGCATGCCTGGCTTCGAGATCCCCGGCATGCCGGGCGCCAATATCGGCGTGCTCAACATCAACGATATGCTGTCGAAAGCGATGGGCGGCAAGAAGACCAAGTTGCGCAAGACGACCGTCAAGGAGTCCTACGGGCTATTGATCAGCGACGAGTCCGACAAGCTGCTCGATCAGGACGAAGTGGTGCGCAGGGCACTCGAATCGACCGAGAATGACGGCATTGTCTTCCTTGACGAGATCGACAAGATCGCCTCGCGTGAAGGCGGCATCGGTGCCGGTGTTTCGCGCGAGGGCGTCCAGCGCGACCTGTTGCCACTGGTCGAAGGCACCACGGTTGCGACCAAATACGGACCGGTGAAGACCGACCACATCCTGTTCATCGCCTCGGGTGCGTTCCACGTCGCCAAGCCCTCCGACCTGCTGCCGGAATTGCAGGGCCGCCTGCCGATCCGCGTCGAGCTGCGGGCGCTGGAGAAGGACGATTTCGTCCGCATCCTCACCGAGACCGAGGCCAGCCTGATCAAGCAGTATATCGCGCTGATGAAGACCGAAGGCGTCGACCTGGTCTTCACCGATGACGCGATCGATTCGTTGGCCGGCATCGCCGTGGACCTTAACGCCAGCGTCGAGAATATCGGCGCCAGGCGGCTGCAGACGGTGATGGAACGGGTGCTGGACGATATCTCCTATGACGCGCCGGACCGCAACGGCACCTCGGTGACCATCGATGCCGCCTATGTCGAGAAGCATGTCGGCGACCTCTCCAGAAACACGGACTTGTCGCGTTTCATCCTGTAGGAGACGCTTCATTCTCGAAGAGGTGGGGAATTGCTCCCGGCCTCCCCAATTTGGCCCAGCATTCCCGATGTGTGGCCAAATGGAAGCATCCGGCAAGCTTTCGTCCCGTCGGGTGCAGGCGTCTCTCGACTCCCGGTGGAGCATTACCTAGTTTGCCGGCGACTATTTGGGCGGCGGCGCATGAAAAAACTGATCCTCGTCATTTTGGGGCTGACGCTGGCGGCAGCCATGTTCGCCGCGCAAGCGGCAACGATGGTGCCGCCGGGCAACCGCAACACCGAGCAGCCCGACATACCGGGCGCTTCGAGCCGGCGCACCCAGGCGACCAACACCACGTTTCAGGCGAAATACCGCAAAGTCTTTGCGCTGCTCCAGAACGATGCCGAGCTGCGCGGCAAAATCAAGCAGGCAGCCGCGGCCTATGGCATCGACCCAATGCATATCGTCGGCGCCATCGTCGGCGAGCACACCTACAATGTCGACGCCTACGACCGGCTGCAGACCTACTACGTCAAGGCGATTTCGTATCTGTCGAGCAAGCTCTCCTTTGCCTATGATGGCGAGGACATCTCCGATTTCGTGCAGCGGCCGCAATTTGCGAAATGCGCAGGGAAGTCCGACAGCTACGATCTGTGGGAGTGCCGCGAACAGGTGTGGAACCGGTCGTTCCGCGGCAAGACCGTTGACGGCGAGAGCTTTCCCAACGACCGCTTAGGCGCCACTTTCTTCCAGCCTTATTATGCCGGGCAGACTTTTGGCCTTGGCCAGCTCAATCCGCTGACGGCGCTGCAAATGAGCGACCTCGTGCACAAGGTTTCCGGCCTGCCGGAACTCGACGTCGGCGATCCCAACGCGGTCTACAAGACCATCATGGATCCTGACCTGACACTACCTTATGTCGCAGCAACAATCCGGAAATCGATCGACGCCTATAGAAGCATTGCCGGCTTTGACATCTCAGGCAATCCCGGCATCACGTCGACGCTCTACAATGTCGGCAATCCCGAACAGCGCGCCTATGCGCTGAAAGCCGAGAACGACAAGCGCCGCGCTGCGGGCGAACCGGAAAAGCTGCCCGAGGAAAATTACTATGGCTGGCTGGTCAACGACAAGCTGCCGGAGCTGAAAGCGCTGTTTTAGCCGAACGCGTTCGGCCTATTATCCACGCGGCGGATCAAGCCGCCAGCAGCGATTTTAATTTGACCGCCTGCGAGACTAGCGATTCCGGCGCCGGCCTTGCCTGCTTTGCAATCAGCATCTCGGCCAGCCTTATGTCGCGGGCGACCGCGTTGCCGGGGCCGATGCCGCTTGCCGCAACCAGCCTGCCGTCCTCGGCGAGGTGGAACAGGATGAAGGCGCCGTCGCCGAGGTCGCGGCGCACGATGCTGCGGCCTTCGTCCGACAGGCCGGCGATCTGCAAGGTCAGGCCGTACTGATCCGACCAGAACCACGGCACCGCCGCATGGGACTCGCCGGCGCCAAGCATATTCCTTGCGGCAAGCGCGCCCTGCTCCTGTGCATTGCGCCAAGCTTCGAGCCGCACGCGCCGGCCGCCATAGATGGCGAGCGGAAACGAACAGCAATCGCCGGCGGCAAAGATATCCCGGTCGCTGGTGCGAAGCTCGGCGTCGACGGCGACACCATTGTCGACGGTCAGCCCCGCCTCCGCGGCAAGTCCGGTCACCGGCACGGCGCCGATGCCGATCACGGCAAGATCGGCGACAATGTCGTGTCCACCGGCGAGCGCCATGCGCACTTCGGCGCCATCATCGGCAATGGCGGCGATGCCCTCGCCGCACAGGATTTTCACCCCTTCGGCTACATGCGCCTGATGGATGACCTCAGCGATCTCGGCCGGCACGCCGCGCATCAAGATGCGCGGCTGCGCCTCGATAACTGTGACCGCCGCACCCAGTCTGCGTGCCGCCGCGGCAAGCTCAAGCCCGATGAAGCCGCCGCCAATGATGGCGATGCGATTTCCGGCGCTGAGATGGGCGCGAATGGCCAGCGCGTCGTTGAAGGTCCGGAGGTAGACGCAGCGCCCGCCAAGGCCCGGCATCGGCAGCTTGCGCGGCACCGAACCGGTCGCCAGCAGGAGCTTGTCGTAGGCCAGGACGGAACCGTCCGAGAGGCGCACGACATGCGCCGCGCGGTCGATCGCCACCGCCTGAACCGAATGGATATGCCTGATCGATCTTTCGGCCAGGATCGCGTCGGTGGCGATTGCCTTGAGCAGGGGCGCGTCGGCGACCATCGCGTCTTTCGACAGCGGCGGCCGCTCATAGGGAAGATGCGGCTCGTCGCCGACCAGCGTCACCGGGCCATCATAGCCGAGCTCGCGCAGCGCAAAGGCGGCGCGCCCGCCGCATTCGCCGGCGCCAATGATGACCATTCCCTGCGTCATCATCAACCAATCCGGACAAGGACTTTGCCGGCGTCGACTTTGACCGGATAAGTTCTCAGATCGACGCAGACCGGCGCGCCCCTGGCAGCCCCTGTCTTGTAGTTGAAGCGGCCATTGTGCTTCGGGCACTCGATGATGTCGTCCATGACCAGCCCGTCGGCCAGATGCACCTTCTCATGCGTGCAAAGCCCGTCGGTGGCGAAATACTCGTCGTCGGGGCTGCGATAGATGGCAAAGGTGCGGCCGCCATGGTCGAAGCGCATCACGTCCTCTTCGTCGATGTCCTCGGCGTCACAGGCCTCGACCCAGTCGCTCATTTACGGGTCCCTCGATGTTTGGTGCCTTGGCATGGGCTTGTCATTCAGCAGCCACCGCAACAGCAGCGTTATCGCTGTGGAAATCCTCGCGATAGGGCCTCGCCGTCGGCGGCAGTTCGCGCTTGATGAAATAATCCTCATTGCGCAGCTGGCGCAGGAAAGCCGGTATCATCTCGCGGTAGCCGGCCAGGATGGACGGTGTCGGCGCCGGCAGATCGTGCTTGATCAGTTCGTGCAGCCTGGGCAGCGCGTGATAGGGCACCATGGGAAACATGTGATGCTCGACATGGTAGTTCATGTTCCAGTAGATGAAGCGGCTTATCGGGTTCATGTAGACGGTGCGGCTGTTGAGCCGGTGATCGGTGACGTTTTCAGCCAGGCCGCCATGCTGCAGCAGGCCGACCATGACATGGTGCCAGGCACCGTAAAGCCTGGGCAGACCGACCAGCATCAGCGGCAGGAACGAGCCGGTATAGAGCGCCAGCGCAATGGTCGCGGCATAGATTGTCGTCCAGATGCGGGCAATGCGAATTGCCTTCGGCTGCTCCTGGTCGGGAATGAAGGTTCTTTCGGCCGGACTGACGATACCGGCTGCATTGCGCAGCATGTCGCTCATCGCCTGCCAGGCGTCGAGAATGCCGACGAAGTTGAGCACCACGCGCAGCAGATCGGGCGGACGCATCACCGATATCTCCGGATCGCGGCCGACGATGATGGTATCGGTATGGTGGCGCGTATGGCTCCAGCGCCAGGTCACGGGATTGCGCATGATCATGAAGCAGGCGATCTGATAGACCACATCGTTCATCCACTGCGTCCTGAAGGCGGTGCCGTGGCCGCATTCGTGCCAGCGTGAATCGGTGGAGGAACCGTAGAGGACGCCATAGACGAAGAAGAACGGCACGCACCACCAGCTGCCCCAGAACCAGGCGGCGCCGGCGCCGCTGAGGATCATGGTGCCGAGCCAGATGATGGTATCGCGGATCGCCGGGCCGTCGGAGCGCTGCATCAGCTCCTTCATCTGCTTGCGCGGCACGTCGGTGTGATACCACTCGGCCGCCGCCAGCCCGCTCTCGACGGCAAGCTTCGCGTCGCGGCCGATCAGGCTGTAGTCGCGTCGGGACGCTGCTGCGGAGCTCGTATTCCCGGTTCGGAGTCCAATATCCACCATAGCGGAGGCCTCGATCATATTCGGTCAGCGTTCAAAATAACGCCAAGCCCTGATAGGCTCAATATCACAAAGATAGTTTCTATCATTTTACATCAGAATGGTGTAAAAGGGCCAAACAGTGGAATGAGGCAGCGATGGCGAAACGGCCGACGATCACCGACCTGGCGCGCATTTCGGGGGTCAGCGTTGCCACCGTCGACCGGGTGCTGAACAACCGCTTGCCGGTGCGCGAGGAAACCGCGCGCCGCGTCTATGAGGCCGCGACCAGCATCGGCTATCACGCAGCCGGATTGATCAAGCAGCGGATGCGCCATGAATTGCCCGAATACCGGCTCGGGTTCCTGCTGTTGAGACGGGAGGACGTCTTCTACAGTGAATTTGCCCGCGAGCTTGAACTGGCGGTATCGCAGTCGCCGCGCTTTCGCGGCGTGGCCACCATCGACTTCGCCGCTTCGCTGGCGCCGGACGAGATCGTCGAGCGGATGCGCAAGCTGGCCGCCAAATCCAGGGCCGTCGCCCTGGTCGGGCCTGATCACCCGACGCTGACGGTCGCCGTCGAGGCTCTCAAAGCCAATGGCGTACCGGTGTTCTCCCTGCTTTCCGACTTTGCGTCCGGTATTCGCGAGGGCTATGTTGGCCTGGACAATCGCAAGGTCGGCCGCACCGCTGCCTGGATGATCTCGAAGGCCGCGAAGAGACCTGGCAAGGTTGCCCTCTTCGTCGGCAGCCATCGCTTCCATGGCCATGAGCTTCGCGAGATCGGTTTTCGCTCCTTCTTTCGCGAGCAGGCGCCGGAATTCACTCTCCTCGAGACGTTGGTCAATCTGGAAGCGAACCAGATCACGCATGATGCAATGATCGAGCTTCTGGCCCGCCACCCTGATCTCACCGGTTGCTATGTCGCCGGTGGCGGCATGGAAGGCGCGATCTCGGCACTGAGGGAGGCAAAGCCGGCTGAGATGCCGGCGGTCGTCTGCAACGAGATCACGCCCGACTCCCGCGCGGCGCTGGCAGATAATTTCCTGACCATGGTGATCTCGACGCCACTGGCGGCGCTTTCCCGCGAGCTTGTCGGGCTGATGGCGCATGCCATCGAGACCGGCGCTGCGAATGCGCCGGGCCAGACCTTTCTGCCCTTCGACATTTATCTGCCGGAAAACATCTGACGTCGCGGTCATCGACGGCAGATATGATGTAATCTATCAGAACGCTTTCAGGCCTGGCTTGCGTTAGCGTCCGTCTAAAAGCGCTCGAAATGCCGAAAATCCATTCCTCATGGCGAAATCTCGCTTGACGCCCAAGCGAAATGGAATAAATATTTCACCAACTGAGAATTTTGGTTCTTTCGTTCCGGAAGATCTGTTTCAGGCAAAATGCCTCCGGAACCAAAAATGGCAATCGGGAGAGAATTCCCTGCGAGATCGGGGATTCCGGGTAGATCGGTGCAGCCGGACACCAATGTGGAGGAGAAATAAAATGAAAAAACTGCTTTTGGGCGTCGCGTTCGCGGCGCTGATGAGTTCGTCCGCCTTTGCTGCCAAGATCGGCGTGTCGATGGCGTTGTTCGACGACAATTTTCTCACCGTGCTGCGCAACGGCATGATTGAACAGGCCAAGGGCATGGACGGCGTCGAGCTGCAGGTGGAGGATGCGCAGAACGACGTCGCCAAGCAACTCGACCAGATCAAGAACTTCGCCGCCTCAGGCGTCGACGCCATCATCGTCAACCCGGTCGACACCTCGGCGACTCAGGCGATGTCGGACGCAGCCGCCGCTGCCAAGATTCCACTGGTCTATGTCAATCGCGAGCCGGTCAACGTCGACACGCTGCCCGAAAACCAGGCCTTCGTCGCCTCGAACGAAGCCGATTCCGGCACGCTCGAGACCAAGGAGGTCTGCCGCCTGTTCAAGGAGGCCGGCAAGAAAGAGGCCAATGTCTATGTGATCATGGGTGAGCTGTCGAACCAGGCCGCGGTGCAGCGCACCAAGGACATTGACGACGTGATCGCCACGCCGGAGTGCAGCTTCATCAAGATCATCGACAAGCAGACGTCGAACTGGAAGCGCGAAGAAGCGCAGAACCTGATGACCAACTGGCTGTCGACCGGCAAGCCGTTCGACGGCGTCATCGCCAATAATGACGAAAGCGCCATCGGCGCCATCCAGGCGATGAAGGCCGCCAACATCGACATGAAGTCGGTTGTCGTCGGCGGGGTCGACGCTACCCAGGATGCGCTTGCCGCGATGCAGGCGGGCGACCTCGATGCGACGGTGTTCCAGGACGCGGCCGGCCAGGGTGCCGGCGCGCTTGACGCGGCGCTCAAGCTGGCGAAGGGCGAGAAGGTCGAGCACAAGGTCTACATCCCGTTCCAGCTGGTCACGCCGGCAAATATCGACAAGTTCCTGAAGAAGAACTGAGGCGGACCTGTCCGATACGGAGCGGCGCGCCGAAGTAAGACAGCGCCGCTCCGCTTTTTCCCTCTCGGCCTGAACAGCGCCGAGTGGAGACCGTGGCTGACGGAGGAAGCACGATTGGCACAGACATCTCACGGCGTCGGCGGGCTCAGCTATGATGCGAAGCGGCGCGCATGGCCGGCCGAATTCAACGTCTTCCTGGCGCTCGTCATCCTGGTCGGCGCTTTCGAGCTGATCGGCCGGGTTTTCCTGGGCGACAGCTTCCTGTTCAACACCCGCGACAATATCGATGCGATCTTCAACGAAGCGCGCCTGCAGATCATCATCCTGCAGGTGTCGATCGTCGGCATTATTGCCATCGGCGTGACGCAGGTGATCATTACCGGCGGCATCGACCTGTCCTCAGGTTCGATCGTCGGCGCCACGGCAATGATCGCCATGAGCTTCGCCCAGGTGGCGACGGTCAACGGCAACCCGAACCCCAAGGCGATGTTCATCGCCCAGGGCTGGACCGACCTGCCGGTGATCGTGCCGGTGCTGGTCGCGATCGGCTGCGGACTGCTGGCCGGCCTGGTCAACGGCGCTTTGATCGCCTACACGCGCATCCCGCCGTTCATCGCCACGCTCGGCATGATGGTCACCGCACGCGGCATCGCCAAATGGTGGTCAAAGGGGCAGCCGATCTCGTTTCCGACCGAGAGTTTCGCCGCCATCGGCAAGGGGCTGATGCCGGTCATCATTTTCATATCGCTCGCAGTGCTGTTCCAGCTGATCCTGAGTTACACCAAATATGGCAAGCACTGCTATGCAATCGGCTCCAATGAGGACGCCGCGCGCATGTCCGGCATCAACATCGCCAACCACAAGATCCTCGTCTACGTCATTGCCGGCGTCCTCGCCGCGCTCGCCGCCGTGGTGCTGAGCTCCAAGAATCTCACCGCCCAGGCCGGCATGGGTGTAATGTACGAGCTCGACGCGATCGCCATGGCGGTTATCGGCGGCGTCTCGCTGTCGGGCGGCCGCGGTTCGATTATCGGGACGGTGATCGGCTCGCTGATCTTCGGCGTCATCATCTCCGGCTTCACCTTTCTGCGCCTCGACGCCTATTATCAGGAGATGGTCAAAGGCGTGATCATCGTCGGCGCAGTCGTACTCGACCAGTGGCGCCAACGCCTGCGGGCGATGAGGGCTTGATTATGTCGGACATCGTCCTGAAGACCGAAAACCTGACCAAGTATTATGGCGGCGTCCATGCGCTGGAGGGTGCCAACTTCGAGCTGCGCAAGGGCGAGCACGTCGCCATCATGGGCGACAACGGCGCTGGCAAATCGACCTTCGTACGCCAGATCACCGGCGTCGAGCAGCGCACCAGCGGCAGGATGTGGTTCGACGGCAAGGAAGTGAATTTTGCCGGCCCGATCGAAGCCCGCGAGGCGGGCATCGAGACGGTGTTCCAGAACTTGGCGCTCGCCGACGACCTCGACGTCCCGTCGAACCTGTTCCTCGGCCGCGAGCGGGTGCTTTTCAATCTCGGGCCCTTCTCGATCCTCGATCGTAAGTTCATGCGCAAGGCGACCGAGGCAGCCTTGGTCCGGACAGCGGTCAAGATCCCCAATCTTTCCAATACTATCCGCCACATGTCGGGCGGCCAGCGCCAGTGCGTGGCGATTGCCAGAACCGCGACCTTTGCTTCCAAGCTCATCATCATGGATGAGCCGACGGCGGCACTCGGCGTGCAGGAGACGATGCAGGTCGAAAACATCATCCGCACGCTGAAGGAGAATGGCGAACCGCTGATCCTGATCTCTCACAACATGCGCCAGGTGTTCGACCTGGTCGACCGCATTGTCGTTTTCCGGCGCGGCCGCATCGTCGCCAATTTGCGCAAGCAAGACACCGACGGCAACGATATCGTCTCCTACATCACCGGTGCCAAGACCGGGCAGGCAGAACTTGCGGCGTAACGGCCAACGCCGAGCCACAGGCGCTGACACGCCCTCCCTTCCGAACCATCCTCAAAGGAAAATTCTTCATGCCTCTTCGCTTTGCTCTTCTCGGTGCCGGCCGTATCGGCAAGGTCCATGCTCGCGCCGTTGGTTCCAATCCGCAGGCCAGGCTGGTTGCGGTTGCCGACGCCTTCGAGAAGGCGGCGACCGATCTGGCCTCTGCCTATGACGCCGAAGTGCGCAGCATCGATGCCATCGAGAAGGCCGGCGATATCGACGCGGTCGTCATCTGCACGCCGACCGACACTCATGCCGATCTGATCGAACGCTTCGCCAAAGCGGGTAAAGCGATTTTCTGCGAAAAGCCGATCGACCTCGACGCCGCCCGGGTGGAACGTTGCCTGGCCGTCGTCGACAAGACCGGCGCCACCCTGATGGTCGGCTTCAACCGCCGCTTCGATCCGCATTTTGCCGCCGTGCGCAAGGCGATCGACGACGGCGCTATCGGCACTGTCGAAATGGTGACAATCACCTCGCGCGATCCCGGCCCGCCGCCGCTCGACTATATCGGCCGCTCGGGCGGCATCTTCCGCGACATGACCATTCATGATTTCGACATGGCGCGCTTCCTGCTCGGCGAGGAGCCGGTGGCGGTCAGCGCGCATGCTTCGGTGCTGGTCGACAAGAAGATCGGCGAGGCCGGCGACTTCGACAGCGTCAGCGTCATCCTCGAAACTGCCTCCGGCAAGCAATGCGTTATCTCCAACTCACGCCGCGCCACCTACGGCTACGACCAGCGCATCGAGGTGCATGGCTCGAAAGGCATGATTGCGGCCGAGAACCAGCGGCCGGTGTCGATCGAACTGGCCAATGAGAAAGGCTATACGCGGCCGCCGCTGCACGATTTCTTCATGACCCGTTATCTCGACGCTTATGCCAACGAGATCGCTGCCTTCATCGCGGCAGCGACGTCAGGCAAGAAGGCGACGCCGAGCGGCAAGGACGGGCTGGTGGCGCTCAGGCTGGCGGATGCGGCGCTGAAATCGGCCAAGGAAGGCAAGACCGTCCGCCTCGACAAAACAATCTGACTATCAAGCACAGGAGCAAGGCGATGAACGGTTCAGCCGGTCGCAATTCCGAAACACGCGCCATCGTCACCGGCGGCGCACAAGGCATCGGCTTTGCCGTCGCCGAAGCGCTGGCCGATGAGGGCTGCCGGGCGCTGGCGCTGATCGGCCGCTCGCAGGAGAAGGGCGACAAGGCTGTCGCCATCCTCAAGGGGGCAGGCGTCGATGCCATCTTCATCAGCGCCGACGTCTCAAAAGTGGCCGACTGCAAGCGTGCGGTCGAAACGGCGATTGGCCATTTTGGTACCGTCAACGCGCTGGTCAACGCCGCTGCCACCTCGGCTCGCGGCTCGCTGGTCGAGACCTCCGAGGATCTCTTCGACCAGATATTCCAGACCAATGTGCGCGGCCCGTTTTTCCTGATGCAGAGCGTGGTGGCGCATTTGCTGGCGCGCCAGGCACCGGGCTCGATCGTCAACGTGCTGTCGATGTCGGCGCATTGCGGCCAGTCGTTCCTGGCGCCCTATTCGTCGAGCAAGGGAGCGCTGGCGACACTCACCAAGAATGTCGCCAATGCCTATCGCGGCAATCGCATCCGCTGCAATGCGGTGCTGCCCGGCTGGATGGACACCGAGGGCGAGGCGATCGTTCAGAAGAAATGGCACGACGCGCCGGAGGACTGGTTGGAGAAGGCCGAAGCCGCGCAGCCGATGGGCCAATTGGTGAAGCCGGCGCAGCTTGCCCGGTTGATCAGCTATATGATCAGCCCGCAGTCCGGCGTCATGACCGGGTCGCTGGTCGACTACGATCAGAGCATCGCCGGGGCGTCACCGGAATAACGCCGGCAAGTCTAGCGGAACGCCGCCCATCACTTCGTCATCCACGGGCGGAGCAAGGAGCGCAGCGACGCGGCGCAGACCCGAGAATCCATGCCGTGACATCTAGGCGTCGCTACAATGCAGAATTTAGTTCCGCAGCACTCCTTGGCCAAGGCAACGGCATGATGGGGTGGACGGCGCCCGACGGCATCGGATGTGCCAGAATGAGTTCGTTGAGATCTCAAACAAGGGAGCCGTCCGT